>CASEDN010000093.1 GCA_949286645.1 uncultured bacterium | reverse complement strand
AATTTTCTTTATACATGTCAACTGCTGTAATTTGATGATTATCATAAGTTGTATAGTAATAAATACCTTTATTTGTATTACAACATGAAGTGTAAAGAGTTATTTCATATTTTCCATTTTCTATTTCACAGCAACCTCTTTGTTGATCAACAGAGTTTAAGATATGAAAAAATTGACTGACACTTTCTTTTTCAGTATCTTTAGAGATAGAATTAAGTTTTACAAAGGATGCTCTTATAAATCTAGATTGACTTGATAAGTCCCCAGGAAGTCCTATAGCCCCCATTCCTCTACTATATCTTTTTAATTCAAAATCTTTACTGAATTTACATTCTGGTTCTCTATTAGATAGGTGCATATAATTATTTAGAGCGAACATTTGCTTATCAAAGGTAGGATTATTTGTTAAGACTCCTACTTTATTTTCATATATCTTAATCCCTTCTTTTACTGATTCTACAGTTATTGATTCTTTATCATCTGATATAATCCAGTGTAGTTCTGCTAGTGGTAAATCTTCACTAAAAGGGACATTTAAAAAGTTCATATTTTTAATTAACTCTTTCGCTTCTTTAACGCTACTACACCTACTTAAAATCCAAGGGATAAATTCAAACTGAGTTATGTTATCTTTCCCTAAAGTTTTTTCATTATATACGGTATTACCTACAAAGTTTAGTCCTGCTATTCCTAGTCCTTTTTCATTAATTGCATCATAATATAATGGATAGTTTCTAATAACTGTAGCCATTCCTATAATAGCATAATGAGTATTTATATTACCCTTTTCTCTGAAATGAAATGGATAGTTTCTTGGAGTTATAACTACCTCTTCATTATAAGTGATTTCATAGTCTAAAGTACGTCCAAAATAAAAGTCTTTTGTTTTGTATGTTACAGCAGTACACATAATATTCCTCCTTATTTAATTATCTTTCTAATCTTTATTATATATTATAGAGGACTTTTTTCAAGATTTGTGACATAATTAGATATTTTTCCATGTAAAAAACCAAGATGGTTATCTTGGTTTTTAACGGAAGTTACAACATGAACCTTGGTCGATATTGCAGCAAACATTTTCTTCACAACAAGTATATCTAGGGCAATAAGTATGTTTGAAAATGTGATGATTAACTATTCTTGTATGAATTGGACATACATGAGGTACTTGATGAACGAAGGTTCTATTTATTTGACGTTCTTGTACTGGTTCCATAATTGGGGTTCCTGTATTCATCATTCCCATATTTGGTCCCATTCCCATAGTATTACTATTCATATTGATATCAATATTCATATCTTGGTCAACAACATTGTTATTGCCATCGATAGTAGAATCCATATCAATATCTTGATTATTAAATAACATACACTTTCCTCCTCTAGTATTAAGATATTCAGTTAGGAAATTTGTGTATAAATTATTTGCCTAAAATGGCATTTTAAAATTACCATTTTTCATTTGTTTCATCATTTTTTTCATACCTTCAAATTGGGTTAATAGTTTATTTACTTCTGATACTGATAATCCACAACCTTTAGCGATTCTTGTTTTACGTGATGCTTTAATAATAGAAGGATTTCTTCTTTCTTCTTTAGTCATAGATAATATTATTGCTTCTATATGAGCCATCTGTTTAGGAGGGATATTTACATTAGTTAGTCCCATTTTCTTAGCACCTGGTATTAATTTTATGATATTTTCAAGAGGTCCTAATTTCTTTATTTGTTTTAATGTACTTAAAAAGTCTTCAAGATCAAACTTACCTTGTTGCATTCTTTTAGCAGTCTTTTCAGCTTCCTTCTCATCAATGGCAGCTTCTGCTTGTTCAACAAGGGATACGATATCACCCATACCAAGTATACGTCCTGCCATACGTTCTGGATCAAAAGAATCTAGTCCATCTAGTTTTTCACTTACACCAATGAACTTGATAGGTACGTTAGTTAAATGTCTTACTGATAAGGCAACACCACCTTTAGTATCACCATCTAACTTAGTAAGTATTACTCCTGTTAGTTTTAACTTATCGTTAAAACCTGTAATGACATTAATAGCATCTTGTCCCATCATGGCATCTATTACAAGTAATGTTTCCTGTGGAGACACTGCTTCAGTAATATTTTCTAATTCATCCATTAAAGCTTCATCTATTTGAAGACGTCCTGCAGTATCGATTAAAACATAGTCATAACCATTTTCTTTAGCATAATTAATAGCATTCTTACTTATTTCTACAGGATTTCCTTTAACTTCACTATAAACTTCTATATTAAGTTCTTTACCAAGTTGCTTTAATTGGTCTATGGCTGCAGGACGATAAACATCGCAAGCGACCATTAGTGGTTTCTTACTCTTTTTCTTGCGAAGATAATTAGAAAGTTTTCCTATAGTTGTAGTTTTACCACTACCTTGAAGTCCTACTAACATTAATATAGCAGGGTTTCCTGTTGTATTAAGTGGTGCAGAGTCTCCCCCTAGTAATTCAGTTAATTCATCTTTTACTATCTTAACAAATAAATCTCCTGGTTTAATACTAGTTCTAACTTCTTCTCCTAAGGCTTTTTCTTTTACATTGTTAACAAACTCTTTAACTACTTTATAATTTACATCAGCTTCTAGTAGTGCTAGACGTATTTCTTTCATCATATCGCCAATATTATCTTCAGTAATTTTACCATAACCTTTTATCTTATGTAGAGCATTTTGTAATCTATCTCCTAAGCTTTCAAACATATTATCACTCTCTTTTCTTTTAATATTATAACTGATATGTAAGAAAATGTAAAAAGAAAATGATGGGATATCACTTTCTTTATTATTAAAAACTGTTTTATTTAACTTTCTGGTATTTCTATATCTTTTATTTCTCCAAAATTAGAATAATTAATAGTTATGGTTGTAGTACTTGGTGTTTTATTAATATAGGTAGCATAACTAGATAAATCATAAGTAATTTTTACTACTTCATCTTCTTCATTTGTTTCTAGAGTTATCTTATTAGGTACATCAGCGATATCAATATTTGTACCATTAAGTATTTCATATATAGTATTAGTAGTTATTTCATAGTTGTAGGAAATATTACCTGTTTCATATTCTGTTTTAGATATTAAAGTAGCTCTTTTTAAAAATCTAGATATGTTGTTATCATCAGTAATATTATTAAAGTGATATAGTTCACTTGTCACCTCATATTTATCTGCTGTCTTTATTAAGTTAATGTTATCATAGATAAAGTAATTATAAAATGTATTATTACTAGTCATTACTCCTTCTGTTTTTTCATCACTCTTGTCTCCTGTAAAATTTGTTATGATACCATTTATATTTTCTTCTCTTGTAAAGTGATAATTACCAGTTTCGATGCCATCTAGTTTATATTCAGTATTAACTTTATTATCATTAGAAGTATCAATATCATTATTACTACTATAATTTGTTCTTATTAGTGATATTAAAATAAAGAAAAAGATAAAGTAAAAGATGAAGAAAAGTACTGCTCTTCCTCTTTTACTTTTATATAAATCCTTAATAAATTTTATATACTTATTTTCTTCCTTTTTCTTTTCTTCTTTCACCTTAATACTACTCCTAACAATTCTTTTTTATCTACTCCATTTAAATAATCTTTTACTAGACATCTTTTTTTACCTTCTAAAGCGATATCTGTTAGTATTATTTCTTTATCTCCTGTAACTACTCTAATACCATCTTTTTCAAAGCCTACGATAGTTCCAGGCTCTGTCTTGGCATAATATCTATCACTTAGTCTTACATCATATATTTTCATTCTCTTACCGTTTAAAGTTGTATAAGCTCCTGGGGTAGGATTTAAGGCCCTAACTTTATTATCTACTTCAGTACTAGTCTTAGTGAAATCTATCTTTTCATCTTCTTTAGTAATATTATAACCATAAGTAACTTCAGCTTCATCTTGTTTAATGGGATTAATATTACCACTAATTATATTAGGTAGAGTTTCTAATAGTAAATCTTTACCCATT
>CASEDN010000092.1 GCA_949286645.1 uncultured bacterium | reverse complement strand
GAACTAGGAGATAAACTAGAACTTATTAGAGCAATAGCCGAGTATCAAGGTTTTACATTAGATGATGTTATAAAACAAGCAAATAAGAAGAAAAAAACAAATGGAGGATTCCAAAAGAGATTATTTTTAGAAACAGTAATAAAATAAGAGGAAGGCTAACCTCTTTTTAATTTTCACTTTCAGCAGTATATAAATTTTGATATTGTTTACAACTCTTTAACAATTCTTTATGAGTACCACTCCCTACTAATTTACCTTTCTCTATTATATGAATAGTATCAGCATCAACAATAGTAGATAATCTATGCGCAACTATGATTACAGTATGATCTTTTACTAAATCATCAATAGTCTTCTTAATATATTCTTGAGACTCATTGTCAAGTGCACTAGTCGCTTCATCAAAAAGGATTATCTTAGTATTTAAAAGAAGTGTTCTAGCAATAGCAAGTCTTTGTTTTTGTCCACCAGATAAGTTAATACCACCTTCTCCAATTACAGTGTCATATCCTTTAGGTAAACTCATAATATAATCATCTATATAAGCTCTTTTACAGTATTCTCTCACTTCTTCTAAACTAACATTTTCCCTAACTAATCTAAAGTTATCAAGTATTGATAAATTAAATAGAAAAGGACTCTGTCTAATAATAGAAATATTACCTCTTAAAGACTCTTCAGTTAAATCTTTAATATTAATACCATCTATAGCAATAGAACCAATACTCGCATCAAAATATCTAAGTAATAAGTTAAATATTGTACTCTTACCATTACCACTACGTCCTACAATAGCAATCTTTTTATTAGGAACAATCTCTAAATTAAGACCATTTAAAGTATAATCTTCAGCTTCTTTATATTTAAATTTAACATTATTAAATTTAATAACACCTTTAGTATTTTCTAACGCTTTAGAACCATATACTTCATCTTTATATAAATCATTATTTAATAATTCCCCTATTCTTTTTAAAGAAACAGTTACTTTATTAAAACTAACACCAAAGTCACTAATACTCTCAACTACTTCATCAATTCTCCATATATAAGACTCCATCATTAAGAAAACAGAAAGACTAATAACACCATCTAAGTAACACTTACCAGTTGTAAAAAGAATTAAAAACTGAATTAAGAAATAAGCTAAGTTATTAAACCCATAATACCATCTTTCATATTTTCTTACTTTAGCAGTATGACTATAAAGCTTATCTATAACTTTAGAAATATTACTCTCTATTATTCTAGTAATACCAAGTGACTTAATCTCTCTAATCCCTGTAATATTTTCTGTCGCTACTTTTACATAAGAGTCACTTTCTTTTTTAATATTTTCTTGACTCTTCTTAATTCTAGGAAAGAACTTCATCGAAATAAATCCCATAATAACAGCAAGCAACATAATTTCTATAAATAATACAAGAGATATTCTAATTGCAATAACTATAACTATAATTACAACAACTGCTTTACAAATAAGTCTAACCATTTTAGAAAGTAATTCCATTACTCTATCAGGATCAGTATATAAACGATTAATAAACTCTCCAACACCAATCTCTTCAAAAGCAATAGCAGGTAACTTATCTATCTTTTTATATAAATCTTTACTTACATTTTTTGTAAACTTAATCTCAAAATATGTATATAAAGCATCTCTTGGTATCTGTAAAAAAGTGTAGAAGATAATGTAAATACCTTCATACATTGCAAGATAAAAAACAAATGAATTTAGGTCTTTAGCAGTCAATGCCTCAACAGCAACACCCCAAAAATATACAGATATCAAAGCAGGCAAATAAGATAGTGCAACTAAGACAATATAAAGAACAAGCTTTAATTTATCATCTTTAATATAATCCCAAAATATTTTAAAATGTTTTAACTTTTTCAAAAGAATACACCTCCAACAACAAACTACTTTACAGTAGTTTCCATCAAAATAATATCAACAGCATGAGACATCTTTTAAAACACTACTG
>CASEDN010000091.1 GCA_949286645.1 uncultured bacterium | reverse complement strand
TTTAATAAATTTAAAATGTCATATCTGATTAGTTAGTCTAAAATCGTTTTGGGGAAACGCAAAAATAAAAAGAAGTTATAGGATAAACGCACGAAATTACCATTGATTTTTAAATTTAAAGGTTTAATTACCTTCTTTTTTATGGTATAATATATTACACGTATGTAATAAAGGAGCGATTTCTATGGCTAATTACCCAGATTGGGTCTTAAAATATAAAAAACCAGGTCATTATCTAAATAAATATAAAGATCATTATAGGCTTTATAAAGGCCATTGTGAGTATAGAAATGGTAAATATGTCAGAATTGTTGATGAATATTTAGGAACTATAACTGAAAAAGATGGTCTTATTCCTTCAAAGGGTCTAATTAATTCAGATGTTTTAGTATATGAATATGGTTTTTATCTATTCTTATTCAATTTATTAAAAAATATCTACAATGGTCAAATTAGAACCCACAAGAAATATGCCGATACTATAATGGTATTAGCTATTTCTCGTATTTTTAATATATCTAATAATCTTATTTATTATACTGCTCTTAAATTATTGTATCCTAACTATGATGATAAATTAGCTAATTATAAATTAACTTTATCTGAGACTGATAGAGTATGTAAAATGATTGAAACAGAATATAGTAAGTGCTCTAATATTAATAATATTGAAAAAATATTATCTACTTTAAAACTTGTTTATATAAATAAACGTTATTACTTATCACAATGTGATAAAGATGTATATCAAATATTTAATACTTTTGGATTCGAGGTAAAGTGTTATGGCCAAAATTAATCAAAATGTTCAAAAATATAAAGATAAGTTTAATAAACAAGAACTCCTTTTAGTAATGAAAATTCTTTTAGATGATGGTCAAAAACTTAGAGAATTTATTCATCTATTTGATGGTGTAGTTGATTCTAGAATCAAAGCTAAATGTAAATACTCAACAAAATTTATTGTAGTTATCACGTTTTTAGCTATTTTAGACATTAGAGAGACTTGGCAGGAAATAGCTGATTTTGCTGAAGATAAAAAAGATTTCTTATCTAAGTTTATTGAGTATCCCGATACGCTGCCTGTACATGATACATATATGAGAGTATTTGCTAAAATTAATAGTGAAAGTCTTGAAAAAGTAATAGTTTCTTTCTTGTCTGAATGTATTAATAAAGTTGTAAAAGAGAATATAGAAAAAAATCCTGAAGACTTTGACCATTTAGCTATTGATGGTAAAGCCTTAAGGTTAAGTGGCAGAAAATATAACTACGAAGACAAAGTGCCTAATTGTCAGCTTATGCATTTTTTTGATGTTTCTAATCAACAGTGTATTAAAAGTGTAGTTATTAGTGAGAAAACAAATGAAATTCCTATTGCTCAACAAATACTACCTACTTTAGATATTAAAAATAAAATTGTTACTGCTGATGCGATGAACTGTCAAAAGAAAACTGTTGAAGTTATTATTAATGGTAAAGGTCATTATGTTTTAGCTATTAAAGGTAATCACAGTGAATTTCATCAAGATATTGAAACTCATTTTAAAGATAAATTAGATTCTATTAAAGACACTAAAAATTATTATAAAATGGAGATTGAAAAGAATCATAATCAAGTTGAAACTAGAGAATTCTTTCGCGTTGATGCTGACTCTTTCTATCAACAAGATGATTGGCTTAATCTTAAGTCTATTGTTTGTTATAAGAAAAAAATTTATAACACTTTATCTGGTAAAAATTCTTGTGAATATCGTTATTTTATATCTGATTTAAAAGATACTAAGCTTATTGCTTTAGCTATTAGAGGTCATTGGTCTATTGAAAATCAACTTCATTATCCTTTAGATGCTTTCTTCCATGAGGATGCTAATAGAACTATGAACAAAGTTGCTAATAATAACTTCTCCATTTTAAGAAAAATGGTTAATTCATTATTGGTTTTAATAGCTCCTATGTTTAGAAATGGTTCTAAAATGCGAACTCTTAAGTCATTTAGAAGTAATTATGAGAAAAATCTTATTAGATTATTTGTTTTCTTAGAAGGATTAGATCTTAACACTTTATTTAATAGTGATAACAAGCAATAAAAATAGCATACTACCTAAGTTTTTCAGCTTAGTTTGTAGTATGCTATGTTTTTGGACCTATTTCATGCGTTTATCCTATTTAATCCCATAATACCTTAGGATATACATTTTTTTCTTTAAGTGCTTTAATTGAATTAACTACATTTTCTTTATCTTCTTTATAAGTTACACCAAACCATTGTTCTTTAGTAGATAGTACTAAGACATCACAAAGATTTCTTTTAATTAAAGTGTCAACAAAAATAGGAATATAAAATTCATCTTTAATTAAATCATTAGT
>CASEDN010000090.1 GCA_949286645.1 uncultured bacterium | reverse complement strand
TCTTTTCATATAAACGAAAAAATCAATCATTTCTGATTGATTCCTATATCAAAAGTTCGAATAGTTCGAACAGATTTCCCAATGGTGCCTGTATCCGGACTTGAACCGGAACTCTATTACTAGAAGTAGATTTTGAGTCTACCGCGTCTACCAATTCCACCATACAGGCATAAATAGATTATAGCATAACTTCCTATAATCTGTATATATTAATTTTCTTCTTTATATTTAGATTGATATAAATCTACATCATATTCTGTTTCTTTTTCTTCTTCCTCTAGGAAATCTCTCATATCAGGTAGTTCATCTATAGAAGAAAGTCCAAAGTAATCTAAAAATTCACTAGTAGTCTCATAAAGAATAGGTCTACCTGGCATATTACTTCTACCACCTTCTTTAATAAGTCCTTTAGCAACTAGTTTTCTTATAATATGATTATTAGATATTCCTCTTAACTCATCTACTTTAACCCTTGTAATAGGTTGATTATAAGCAATTATGGCAAGTGTTTCTAAAGCTGCCTGACTTAAGGTATTATTATCTTCTGTAGTTAATAGTTTTTGATAATAGATATTATGTTCTTTCTTAGTAGTTAGTTTTAATTTATCTCCTAAAAAATCTATTCTAATACCTCTATCACTACTCTGATAATCGTTTTGTAACTCTTTTATCAACTCTTTAATCTTGTCTTTAGATATCTCTAATATTTTACTAATCTCATCAAGATCAAGACCATCATCACCTACAACAAAGAGTAATCCTTCTATAACTGCTTTTAAATTCATTATGATACCCCCTCTACGATAATATCACTAAATAGTTCTTCTTGTTTAATTAATAATTCTTTATTTCTAGCCATATCAAGTATCGCTAAAAATGTTGCTACTATATATTCTTTTGTTGATACAGGGAAAAGTTTAAAGAAACTTACTTTTTTTTCTTTCTTCAAGATACTTTTTATCTCTAATTTTCTACTTGATACTGTTATTTCTTTCATAGTTACTTTAGTAGAAAGTGGTTTCTCTTCACTTTTTCTTACTAAAAATTTTCTAAAGGCATCTACTAATAAATCAATGGAACCTTCTCCTGTTATTACAGTATTTTCTTCAATATAATTATTGATATTTTCCGGTAGTTTAGTATGGATTTCTTGTCTTTTACTTTCATTTTCTTTTAAAGTCTTAGTTATTTCTTTATAAGCTTGATATTCTAATAGCCTTGCCACTAACTCTTCTCTTGGATCCTCTTCTTCACTTTCTTCCTCATCAACTTTTGGTCTTGGAAGTAACATCCTTGCTTTTATCAAGGTAAGTTCACTTGCCATTACGAGGTAGGATGATGCTATATCTAAGTTTTGTTCTTTCATCTTATGAATATAATCTAAATACTGTCTTGTAATACTTTCTATTTCAATATCAAAAATATCCATTTTATTTTCTTTTATTAAGTGAAGGAGCAAATCAAGTGGTCCTTCAAATACTTCTAATTTTAAATCCATAATAAGCTCCTTACCTTTCTAATTGTATTATAACAAGGATAAGGA
>CASEDN010000089.1 GCA_949286645.1 uncultured bacterium | reverse complement strand
CATTATACTATAAGTATCTTTAAATTAAAAGGCAAAGAAAAACATCAAATGATGTCTTTCTTTATTAAAACTCACAGTTACTAGGTGTTCTTGGATATGGTATAACATCTCTTATATTTTCAACACCTGTTAAATAGATTAAAAGTCTTTCAAAACCCATACCAAATCCTGAATGAACACAACCACCATACTTACGTAGATTAATGTACCAGTCAAGTTCATCTTTATCCATACCTAATTCATCCATACGAGCGACTAATTTGTCGTAGTCTTCTTCTCTTTGACTACCACCCATTATCTCTCCTGCACCAGGTACTTCTAAGTCAACTGCTGCAACAGTTTCACCATCAGGATTTTGTTTCATATAGAAAGCTTTAATATCTTTAGGCCAATCAGTAATAAATACTGGTCCGTCGAAATATTCTGTAATATATTTCTCATGTTCTTTTGCAATATCTTCACCTTGTTTTGGTTCGAATTCCCATTTAACATCAGCTTTTTGTAATATGTCTATAACCTCTTTATGAGTAACTCTTGTAAATTTAGAATTAACTAACTTAGTAAGTTTATCAAGTAGTCCTTTCGCTACAAATTTATCTAAAAACTCCATTTCATCTTTACAATGTTCTAATACATAACTAACTACATATTTTAACATTTCCTCCATAATTTCCATATCCCCATTTAAATCACAAAAAGCAATCTCAGGTTCAATCATCCAAAACTCATTAGCATGTACTTTAGTATTAGAGTTCTCTGCTCTAAAAGTAGGACCAAAAGTATAAGTTTTCTTGTAAGCAAGAGCGAATGTCTCTGCTTCTAATTGTCCTGAAACTGTTAATGATGTAGGTTTAGAAAACATATCTTTACTATAATCTACTTTACCATCTACTTTTGGAATATTCTCTAAATCAAGACATGTTACATGAAACATCTCTCCTGCTCCTTCACAGTCACTTGCTGTAATTAATGGAGCATGGAAGTAAACATAGCCTCTATCTTGGAAATATTTATGAATAGCATAAGCTGCTACACTTCTAACTCTAAATACTGCTTGAAACAAGTTAGTTCTAGGTCTAAGATAAGCTTGTTCTCTTAAAAACTCACGAGAGTGTTTCTTAGGTTGAATTGGATAATCTTCTGGACACTCTCCTAGTAATATAACTTCACTTGCCTGTATTTCAAAAGGTTGCCCTTCCTTAGGTGATTTAACTACTAAACCTTTCACTCTAATAGCACTACCAACATGATATTTTTGTATTTCTTCAAAATCTTCTAACTTATTATCATAAACAACTTGTATATGTTTAAAACAAGTACCATCAGAAAAATCTATAAAACCAAACTCTTTTTGTTTACGATGATTTCTAATCCATCCTTCTAACACTACTTCTTTATCCATATATTCATCAATTTCATCATATAATTTTTTTGCATCAATTACCATAATTATTCCTCTCTTTCATATTTATTATACCATTTATTTACCACTATCTCCATAGTTAGATAAAACTCTAGCACTTGGATCATCTACTTCACAGCCATCCCAGTCTTTATTAGGCATCCAGTAATCTACTATTAAATCACTTCTACCAGGATAAAACTCTTCAAATATCTCACGATATAACAATGACTCTTTAGTAAATGGAGTATGTTTATCATACATTTTAATTTTCTCCTCATATTCTTCATCTGTATATAAACTCTCTGCATATTCTTTTAAATCATCAACTAATGAATGCCCTACTGCATCACTAAAAGCAGCCTTTTCTCTATATAAGATATTCTCTGGTAAATAATCTCCTTCAAAAGATTTACGAAGTAAATATTTTCCCATACCATAAGCATTCATCTTAAGTTTAGGATCAATACTCATCACATAATGGACAAAATCTAAATCTGCAAAGGGGACTCTCGCTTCTAAAGAACAACTAGAAATACATCTATCCGCTCTTAGTACATCATACATATGAAGCTCTCTAACTCTTTTCTCACTTTCTTTTTGGAACTCTTGTGGAGATGGAGCGAAGTCAGTATATTTATAACCAAATAACTCATCACTAACTTCTCCTGTTAATATTACTCTAATATCAGTATTTTCTCTAATCCATTTAGAAAGTAAATACATACCAATAGATGCTCTAATAGTTGTAATATCCCATGTCTCTAAACGATATATTACATCTTTTAAGGCTTTAATAACATCATCTCTTGTAATAATAACTTCATGATGAATACTACCTATATAATCTGCTACTTGTTTAGCATATTTCAAATCAATAGCATCTATATCCATACCAATAGCAAAGGTATGAACAGGTTTTTCTAATATTTTAGATGCTATAGAACATACTAAACTAGAATCAAGTCCTCCACTTAATAGAAAACCAAGAGGTACATCAGAATCCAATCTTTTCTTAACTCCCTCTACTAATCTTTTATGAATCTCAGGATATATTTTCTCTAAATCATCACTAATAAAAGACTCTACTTTAGTCATATCTACATACTCTTTAAACTCCCCATCTGCATAATAATGTCCTGGGGGAAAGGGATATACCTCACTACATAAGTCTACTAATGCTTTCGCTTCACTAGCAAACATAATAGAATGACTCACTTTAGAATAGCCATAAAACATCGCTCTAATACCAATAGGATCTCTTGCAGCTACATAATCTTTCTTCTTAGAATCATAAAGAACAAGAGCAAACTCACTATCTAGCATTTTAAACATATCTAGTCCATATTTTTCATACATAGGAAGTAATACTTCACAATCACTTTCACTAATAAATTTAACACCATCATGGATTAATTCATCTTTAATTTTATGAAATCCATAAACTTCTCCATTACAAACTAAAACATTACCATCTCTTGTAAAAGGTTGCATCCCTTCTTCACTTAACCCCATAATAGATAGTCTATGAAATCCAAAGATTCCAAAGTCATATTCTATAACTCTACTCATATCAGGTCCTCTAAATTTTATTTTTGAAAACCCTTCTAAAAATTCTTTTTTACTAATATCTCTTTTTGTGTAAACTTTAAAACCACACATAATAATCTCTCCTTTTCTAATAAATAATAAAAAGACTAGTCTCATACCATAATACTTATAGTACTATGGGACGAAACTAGTCTTCCGCGGTGCCACCCAATTTATTATAAAGGAATATTTTACTTACTTTATAATCACTTTTCGATTCTATCAAATCTAGCAAATGTAACGGTTTGCACCCGGCTTAGTCTACTTAATTTCTTTAAGCACTCCGAAATGTTATTCACTACTCACACTTTACTTGTTTCCACCAACCACAAGCTCTCTATAAAAGATTAGAAATAGTTACTTCTTTTCATCATTGTTTTGATGTTATTAATATACTATTATTTTATTCACTTGTCAAATATTTTATTCTATTTTTTCACTTTAGTTATACCTAATTTATTAGTAACAAAATCTTTTACCGCTTCAATATCAGTAGTAACATTATTAAATGGTAAAGACTCTAATATTACATCTTCATACTCTTTATATCTAGGATCAAGTATTGAAACAATACCTTTATCAGTAGAACTTCTAATTAATCTACCTGCTCCCTGTTTTAATTTAATTATCATTTCAGGTAAATACACTTCTCTAAAACCATCCCTAAAATGGCTTGCTTTTTCTTCTATAATAGGATTAACTACAGGAAAAGGTAACTTAGTAATAATAACATTTTCTAAGGCTTCTCCCTTTACGTCAATTCCTTCAAAAAATGAACCAGTTGCAAATAAAACAGATTGTTCATCCTCTTTAAATCTTTCTTTTAATGTATCCGCACTAACATCATCAGTTTGTAACATAATATTAAAAGCATGATTATTCATAGTTACTTTTTGATAAACTCTTCTCATATCTTCTTTAGAAGTAAATAACACTAAACTTCTTCCTTCAGTAATATTAATTAACTCATCTATTTTACTAGCAAGAATATCTAGATATAAATCACGATCCAAACTCTTTGGAGATAGACAATCATCACTTAAATATAAAAGAGCATTATTATCATAATCGAAAGGAGATTTTCCAGGATATTCTTTAATTATAGGAACACCATTTATTCTATCAAGACCTAAATTATTAGCAAAATAGTTATAATCACCGTTTCCAGTAGTCATAGTAGCAGAAGTAAATACTTTACCATAATTATCATTGTTTAAAAGTCTAGAAGCTTCTTTATAAATATCTTTCCTAACATATTCTAATGTTATATGATCCTTAGTATTAGGAAGAAAAGATACCCAATAAATATTCTTACTATTATCACTAATTAAATCTTTAAAAACATTAGCATAACTTTTCAAAGTGTTAATAGAAGCAATAAGTCTTTTATCTAAATATTTATAATTAGTGGCATTGTCAATAAATCCAGCAAGCATTTTATTTAGTTTAATTATTTCTTCTTTTAAAGGTAAAGATAAATCGAAACCACTTGTTTCTTCATCAAAAACTTCGATATTTTCTTTAGCATTTTTACGATACTTATACTTTGCCTTTGTACTTATCATTCTAAATACTTTATTTAAAGATTCTATAATAAGGTTATCTTCATAAGTATCAAGGCTTTCATCTTCACTTATCATAAAGTCAATTTTTAATATTAAAGCTTCTAAATGACTTTTAGAAATACTATTTTTATAAGAGTTCCTAACTTTATCCTCTAAATTATGCGCTTCATCTACGACTAATATAGATGGATCTTGTAATATCAAATCATTATTATCTCTTTTTAATGATTCTACAAGTAAATCATGATTACAAATAACATACTTAGATCCAGGCCATTTTTTACGATTCAACATATACTCACAGCTATCTTTATATACACAATTATAGCAATTAACATAATTAATATTTATTCTTTTCCAAATGTGACTAGGTATATCTTGATATTCTTCTTTATCAATATATCCAGCATTAACTTTCTTTTCTATTTCTTTTAACTTTTCATCTTCATCATGATGTCTAATATAATCATCAAGACGTCTTTTACAAATAAAATTATTACGTCCCTTAGCAATAGTAACCGGAATGTCTATACCTATCATTTTAGAAATATTTTCTATTTCTGTTTTTAACTGTTCTTGTAATGCAATAGAAGATGTAGAAATTAAAAACCCTTTAAAATTTTCATTATTCTTACTCGCATATAATAAGGGAACTAAATAACCCCAAGACTTACCACTACCTACTTCAGCTTCCATCAATAATATTTCTTTATTTTTAATAGCATCTACTATATCTAAAGCCATAGTATGTTGTACAGAACGATATTCTAAAGTATCATTATCATGTAGATTTTCAAAAAACACATCAACATCTTCATACAATTTAGAATCAAAGTCTAATTTTTCTTTCCATATATTCATAAAGAATCCCCCTTTTTAATTAGTGTTTATTATAGCATATTTTAGGCAAAAAGTAAAGAGATAGCTACTTCTACCATAACTATCTCTTTACTTTATTATTACCTAAAGAATACTCTTTAACTATCTCTATATCATCTATTTTATCTAATCCTAGACTTTCTATAAAGGTATTATAATCATCATTACCAACTATATTAGAATCAGTAAATACTTTACCATATTTATTATTAGCAAATAAAGATGCTGATAAAGAGTAAATATCTTTCCTACCATACTTTATAGATATAGAATTATTCCTATTAGGCTGAAAATGAAAATAATATCTATGTTCACTATCAGTCTTTATCATATCATATAAAATATTAGTATATTTTTTTAATAATCGTTTTAAATATATTAAATCACCACTATTTTGATAAAACTCTAACTCTTTTCTAAAATTACTTAAACTATTAAATAGTAATAAAATATCGTCTTTTAAAGTATTAATCACTTCTTTACTATATATTTTATAATTATTATCCTCACTCATATATTTACTTTTAATAAGAATATCAAGTTTATCATAAAAGGTTTCAATTATATTAATAATTTTTTCTCCTGATTCTTTATCTCCAATAATGTAACTTATGTCATCAATCATAGTCTTTAGCATATTTTCATTTATATAACCTTCATAAGAGTTACTAACTTTCTCTTTTAAAATAGATGCTTCATCCACTATTAAAAGAGATGGATTCTTAAACATTGGTTTATCTTTTCTTTT
>CASEDN010000088.1 GCA_949286645.1 uncultured bacterium | reverse complement strand
TATTCTTACGATGATTTATTAAAACAAATGAAAAGTTATTTAAACCGTTCTAATAACATTCCAATGCAAGTATTAGGTTGGATTTCTCCAATTGAAAAAAGAAATATTTTAAAAGAAGCTTGTGCTAACGCACAGCTTCCTAATTAATATTTTTTACGACTTTTTGGTCTCACATCATTGACAACTACACAAAACATTATTTTTTATTAAGCGTATACTTCTTTTCTAACTCTAAAACTCTTTCTCTTCTATCTTCCATTTCTACTAAATAATTATAGTTATAATCTCCATCTAAATATCTAGTTAAATTTCTTGCCATTAAATTATTCATATAATCATCATAATTATCAACATAAACTTCAGCATTATATAATTGTTCTATTAAGACTTTAATATCATTAATACTTCTAGTATCATTAGTAATATCTAATCCTTCTAAAACCCTCTTATAATTATCAAAAGCTATTTTACCACTATCTAATCCTAATAAAATCATTTTTCTAAGTTCTTTTTTCCTAGGTATAAAAACACCTAAAGTACTTCTTACATATAAAGATCCTTTAATAGTAAAACTGTTCCATTCTTTTAAATTATTTATACTATCATAAATATCAACGCCTATTTGTTTTAATAATAAATTATAACTATAAGTAGATATTTCTCCATTTTCACTTATTTCTTTATCAATAAGTCTTTCTCTATCTCCCTTTATTTTTGAAGGATAGTTAACCTTCTCTTTATCAATAATCATAACTCCCCCTTTCTAATAAAGTATATTATATATTAAAATTCATCTAAAGTAAAGAACTAGCTTTTATGCCTGTAAATAATGAGGCTTATAATTTTATATCGCTTAAAAAACTAAATATATAAAAGCATATTATTATTTAAAATATTACTGCTAAAATTAAAATAGTGCCTTAGCACTATTATACAGTCATTAATTCTTTTTCTTTATCCTTATAAATATTATCTATATCTTTATTATAGTCATTAACTAAATCTTGAACATCCTTCATCATACCTTTTTCTTCATCTTCAGGCAGTTCCATCTTCTCTATCTTTTCATTAGCTTCATGTCTAATATTTCTAATAGACACTTTAGCATCCTCTGCCATGGCTTTAACTTGTTTAGTAAGTTCTTTTCTTCGCTCTTCTGTTAAAGCAGGGATAACTATTCTAATAGTTTCTCCATCATTAGATGGATTAAATCCTAGATTAGCGGCAATAATAGCTTTCTCAATATCATTTAAACATCCCCTATCAAAAGGCTTAATTAATAACTGAGTTGCTTCAGGAACTGATATGGTTGCAAGACTTTTTAACGGTGTCATAGAACCATAATAGTCAACCATAACACCATCTAAACTAGATGGATTAGCTCTTCCTGCTCTAACTGTAGTAAAACGTTTTTCTAAGTTAGCAAGAGTACCTTTCATTTTATTTTCAACTTCACTAATAAATTCATTATTCATAACATTTCTCTCCTTAACTAAATTTTACTATAAATATTACAAAATATCAATTATATTAAGTTACTTCTTTTATAAGTACTTACTTTAGAATCTAAATATATATCAACCGTTCCCTTATTAACACCTTTTACAAAGCCTAAACCATTAATACATATATCTTCATCATAACCCATTTCATAAGTTCTTTTCTGTAAGTCTTTTAAATCATCATGCTTACTAGATATTCTTCTAATCTTTAAATCATTAGACATATAGAAAGTAAAACTATTCTTTTCTCCTTCTACATAATCTATTCTAAAGAAGTTATCTACTATTACACTTTGTCCTTTTCTAAGTTGAAAAGTCTTAGGTTTAATCTCTTTTTTAGGACTTATTCTCTTAAATTCATCATCACTAATATAATTAACTATACTACCACTATCAACAAGTCCTGGTGTATCTATAAGCGTTAAATACTCATTTATTTCTATTTCTACTGTATTTAATGTGGTAGAAGGAAGTGGTGATATAGTAAGTTCTCTATCACTAGTAGAATAGTTCTTTAAAAGTTTATTTATTAAAGTACTCTTACCAGCATTAGTATGACCTACTACATAGACATTATTAGTAGTCTGATATAGTTTAATTTGTTTTAAAAGATAATCTATATTATAGTTTTTCTCACTACTTATAACTATTACTTTATCAAAGATATTATTATCTTTAAAATACTCTATTAATTTATCATCATTTACTGATTTAGGTAGAACATCTCTTTTATTTAGTACTAATATCATCTTATTAGGAATAATATCTCTTATTTTATTAATATCTTCTTCTATATTAAGTAAATCTGCTATATATAAGACTAGATCTTTAGTCTCTCCTACACTTTTAAGGATATCTAAATATTCATCGTTACTTTTAGTAACTACTTGATATTCTCCATAGTTTTTAATCCTAAAGCATCTTTGACAATAGTCTTTTTCTAAACTAGTCGTATATCCCTCTCCTAAAACATTCTCATCTTGAAGTTTAACTCCACATCCAAGGCAATACTTCTCACTATTCATAATAATTTCCTTTCTTGAAAAGATTATTTTTACTATATTTAGCTATAATCTTTCCTTCTAAATATCTATTAATATTAGTAATCTTTAAATCTTTAACCGCTAGGGGATCTACAAATATTTTGGTAATATTACCTTTATAACCATATCCCATATCTGTAATAAATTGATCTCCTATGACAGCAATGTTTTTAGACTCTAAGTTATATTTAGATTTAATATTCTTAAGTGTTCTAATAGTAGGTTTAAGGGCAAAGGGATAGGAATCTACCCCTAAATCTTTACTAAACTTAGATACACGTTTTTTAGGACTATTAGAAACTATAACAACTAAAAAGTCTTTCTTTAATTTAGTAATTAACTCTTTAACATTAGACTCTACCTTTATACTATCTATTAAAGCTAGAGTATTATCTAAATCAAAGATTAAACATTTAATATCTTTTTTCTTTAATTTATCATAATTAATGTCAAATATATTCTTCTTATAAATATCTGGTAAATATTTCATAGCTTTACTCCTTTATACTAGTATATAACAAAAATTAATATATTTCTAGTTATTTACTTTTTGTCTTAGGGGAATAGTATCTATATCTAAGGAATCAAAACTATAACCATTACTTAAACAATAGTCAATTATACTACTTAAAGCATCTCTTGTATAAGTCTTAGTATCATGCATTAAGATAACATTATATTTATCATGAGATATGCTATTAACTACACTATTATATAGTTTATGAGGATTAGTTGCAAAAGAAGCATCTCCACTATCAATATTCCAGTCATAGTATTGATAACCTTCATTTAAGACTTCTCTTGTTAAAGTACTCATAATACCTTCACTATATTTCTTTGAGATGGTATTACTAGAACCGCCTGGAAATCTAATTAATTTAGTGTCAACTCCTGTTATATCATAAATTCTCCTATGAACTTGTTCTAAGTCATTAAAATAATTATCTCTTGATGCATAAATAATATCGTATTTATGACTAGCAGTGTGAATACCAATAGAGTGACCCTCATCGACAATTCTTTTAATTAAGGAAGCACTTCCATTATTAGTAACAAAGAATGTGGCTTTTACCCCTTTTTCTTTTAGAATATCTAAAATCACATCAGTAGTACCATCTCTAGGGCCATCATCAAAAGTAAGATAGATTGTATTAGGTTTTAAGGGCTCTCTTACTTTAACATTTCTTATTATTTTACTTTTATTATTGCTATTATCACTAACTTTGTAAGTTACTTTATAATCACCTACTTTAGTATTATCTATATCATTAGTTATTTTAATATTAGAAGTTAAATCACTATCACAGTTGTCATTAATAGTTACATTATCTTCTATATAAGGCTCATTTAAGCTTAAAAAGATATTGTCATCTCCATTTAGTGTTATAGAGGGAGAATCTACATCTTTAGCAATTATTTTTCTTATTACTTCACTTTTATTACCACTACTATCAAAAACTCTATAAATAATTTTATCTTTATCTCTTTCTACTTTAACTTTATCAGTAATATCTTTATCTACATTATCATAGGCAGTAAAGCCTTGTTCTTTATATTCACTATTAGGACAATAATATACTTTCAAATCTCCATTTAATTTAATTTTAGGTTTCTCAATGTCTTTTACAACTACCTTTTTGGAGATATGATAAGTAAAAATATTATTTTTATAAGTATAATTTATATTATAATCTCTATTCTTATTAGTTTTTATTTTATCCATTAGTTTTACAACCGTTTTATTTCCAAAAATATCACTTATGGTTATACCTTTATCTGTATAATAAGAATTTATATTAACTATCTCCTTTAATGGGGCATTTAATGATACTTTAGGTATAAATAAAAAGAAGATAGTAAAAAGAAGAAGTACTGAAATAATAATAGTATTTATAAAATATTTACCTTTAGAAACTCTTCTTTTCTTAATTTTCTTCTTTAGCATAATCTCACTCCTAATATTAGTATAGCAAGTTCTAGAATTTTTACAATACACTAATATTTTTAACTGAAGTCTACATCATTATATTTATTATTCTTAATAAATTCTCTAAGTATTTTAGTTAAAGCACGTTTTTCAATACGCGATACATAACTTCTAGATATGTTTAGTTTATCTGCGATCATTTTTTGAGTCCATAAATCATTCCCATCTAAACCGTACCTTTTAACAACAATTTCTCTTTCTCTTTTACTTAATACTTTCAAATAGTCATTTAAAAGTTTAACATTATCTTTCAAATTAATCTCTTCAATAAAATCAGGACGTGGTGCTTTTATGACATCAAGGATTGATATTTCATTACCTTCTTTATCAAAACCAACGGGTTCATTTAAAGAGATATTTTTATTATTTTTGTTGTTAGCACGAAAATACATTAGTATTTCATTTTGAATACATTTAGCACAATAAGTAGTAAGACGATTTCCTTTATTAGGAACAAAGGTATCTACTCCTTTAATAAGTCCAATAGTACCAACACTAATAAGGTCATCTTGATCAACGTTTTTATAATCAAACTTTTTTACAATATGAGCGACTAGTCTAAGGTTATGTTCTATTAGTTTATTACGAGATTCTTTATCTCCTTCACTCATCTTTTTGATACACTCTTCTTCATCTTCTTTTGATAGTGGTTCTTTAAAGACTTGATTAGAGTAACTGGCTGTAAAAGTAAAGAAACCTCTTAGACTATCAAATAAATTAAACAACATAAATTATCACCTAATAAATAATATGTCAAAAAAAAGGAGTTAGAAGCTCTAAATCCTTTACTTAAATAAATTACCAATTAAAATATTCACTTGTTCGATTACAGCAAAGATTATAGTATGATACTATATATGTAGGAACATTTGATATGAGTGTCGTACCTCCAGAAAGGAGGTAGAAGAAAATGAAGTTAAAAACATTTATTATAAAAACATTAAAACAACTTTCAATTCTTCTAATTAGTCTTGCTTTACTAATACTTGCCATTAAAATATAAATAGCGACACTCTAATCAACATTTGAGAAGAGTGTCAAGTTCAAAACTTATGGAGGAGACATTCGCTCGGAAATCAAATGTTCCTCTTTTTTAGTTTATGCAAATTTCTTTGACATATTAATAATATCATAAATGTTAAATTTATGCAAGTATCCAACATATCACTTATTTTTTCTGCTTAACATGTTTATTGGTATTATAATGGAAAACATTTTCTTCATTATCTATATATGAAGGTATTCCTCTTTTAGCAAGAGCACTTTGAAATAATTCTAAATCTAATATTTCTGCAGGTATTTCTTCATTAACAATTAAGCATACTAAAGAACCATTAGTTAAAGCTCTTTCATAAACATCTTTTCCATAACTAGATATTAATTTTACTTTCTTAAGTTCTATACTACCTATACCATATTCTGCAATTAAATTATTATGCTGAGATAAATTATCGGCAAGATTTATAGTTTTTTCTTCTATATCTCTTATAAACTTATTATAAGCTTCTTCTTGCTTTTCTACTCTGCTACTTATAGTATCTAAAAATCCTTTTTCTTCACAAATTCTTATTAAATCTTTAGTATATAAATAGTAGCCACTAGATAATAGAATAATCTCCCCATCATTAGCTTTCGCATATCCCAAATCATTAAAGTCTTCACTATAATAAGAGAAGTATTTATTAGATTCATCATCTCTAATTATTTCTCCATCAAAGTTATAAAATTCTTTAATATTACCATCTGTACCAAGATAACTAACTTTATTTTCATATCCATGGCGATACATTCTAGATAAAGGAGTCTCTCCTTTACTAAAATCACTAACACCTAAAAGTCCATTAAATGTGTTATATCCTATTTCCTGTTCTTTTGTAAACTTTTCTTCTTCTTCATTAAAATATCTAAAATTCATATCTATCCAAGAAACCCTAGCATTTTTACCAACCATAGCATAACCATAGAGGTTAAAATCAGTGGCAATATCATATCTATATGGTAATAGCTTATTGTCTTCTTCTCTTACATAAGCATATTCTTCATTATCTGTTTGAACTACTTTAAAGCCATTAATAAAATCTCTACTGTCATCAATAATATCAATAGACGCTGGATGTCTAAGATATGCACCATAATAATATGGTAACACAATAGGCATACAAAGTTTATCATCTTTACCTTCGTTTATAACATAACTATACTTTACTATTTCTTCTTGGGGAAGTACTCTACTAACCTTAATACTTTTTATTTCTTTAGGTAACTTTACCATAATAATTCCTTCTTTCATATTTTTATATTCTACAAATGTATTGGATTAAAGTCAACATCTAAGTTTACTTTATTATTAGAAACATAATAATCCACTAACTTTCCTAAGACTTCATAAATATTATCTTGATATTGATATTTCAGAATTAATTGATAGTAATAAATGTTTTGTTTTTTAAAGATGCTTGCAGGACTTGGTCCTAAAATAATAGTTTTATCTAAGTATTTATGACAGACTTTTTCACACTTTTTCGCTTCTATTAGGGCTTGTTTACTATCTTTACTAGAAATATTTATTGATACAAGATAATAGTAAGGAGGATATTTCATTAATTTTCTTACTTTCATCTCTTCTTTATAAAAAGACTTGTAATCATTTTCTTTGGCATTTATAATTGCATAATTATCAGGATTAAAGGTCTGAAAAATAACTTTACCAGATTTGTCACTTCTTCCTGCTCTTCCTGCTACTTGACTAAGAAGATCAAAAGTTTTCTCACTACTTCTAAAATCAGGTAACATTAGCGAGGTATCAGCATTTATTACACCTACTAAAGTAACATTAGGAAAATCTAGTCCTTTTGCAACCATCTGTGTTCCAAGTAGAATATCTGCTTCTCCCTCACTAAAAGTATCAACTATTTTTTTATGAGCACCTTTCTTACTAGTAGTATCTACATCCATTCTAAGAACTCTTGCAGTAGGAAAAATATCTTTTAACTCTTCTTCTATTTTCTCAGTGCCAACTCCTAAGTCTTTTAAAGATTTCTCATGGCACTTAGGACAAGTTACTTCATACTTAGTTGCATAGCCACAATAATGGCATCTTAAGATATTACTACTTTTATGATATGTAAGAGTTATATCACAATTAGGACATTTAACACTCTCTCCACAATTAGAACAAGTAACAAATGAAGAATAACCACGTCTATTTAATAGAAGTATTACTTGTTCACCTTTTTCTATAGTTTTATTAATTTCATCTATTAAAGGAAGAGAGAAATGTCCCTTAGCCTTACCTATTTCTTTATTCATATCAATAAGTTCTACTTTAGGTAACTCTTTACCATTAACTCTTTTTTCTAAAGTAACAAGATTAAAGACATTTTTAAGTCCTCTAGCATATTCTTCTAACATAGGTGTTGCACTACCAAGTACTACCTTTGCTCCTAACTCTTCCGCTCTTTTTATCGCTACATCTTTAGCATTATATTTAGGGTTATTATCTTGTTTATAAGAATCACTATGACACTCGTCTATTATAATAAGACCAAGATTTTTAATAGGTGCGAAAACTGCACTTCTAGCACCTATTACAATATCTGCTTCTCCTTTTACTATTCTTCTATACTCATCATACCTCTCTCCATCTGATAAGGCACTGTGTAGTAATGCTATATTGCTTCCAAATCTTTCTTCAAATCTTTTAATCAATTGAGGTGTTAAAGATATCTCAGGTACTAAAATAATACTCTTTAACCCTTTCTCTAAATACTTATCAATTAATTCCATATATACTTCAGTTTTACCACTACCAGTAACACCATACAACAAAGAAACTGTATTTTCAGTATTTAAAATATTATTAACAGCATTTTCTTGTAACGGAGTTAATTTCTTTATTTTCTTATCACTTTCTTCATAATCTAATCTATAAACTTCTTCTTCAAAAACTCTTAAAATATTATTTTTAACTAAAGTATTAAGAATAGATATAGAGACATCTTTCAATTCATCACGTCTTAGTTTTTCTTTACCTTTAAACAATGCTACAACTTCTCTTTGTTTATCAGTTAATTCCTTATCATAATCATTTAAATAATATACTTTTCTATATTTCTTATTAACATTTCCTTTAACACTAGCTTTATATCCTTTAGGAAGCATAACTTGATAACAACTTATTAAAGATGCTAACGTTGTTTTATGTAAATATTCTCCTAAATCTAATAATTCTTTAGTAAGTATTACTTCTTCGTCAAGGACTTCCTCTATTTCTTTTAACTTATCTACATCGCTCTTTTCTTTTATCTCTAAAATAAACCCTACTAAAGTTCTATTACCAAAAGGAACCTTTACTCTCTTACCTATTTCTATTATATCTTCTAAAGATTTAGGAACTAGATAATCAAAGACTCTATCTACACTTTTACTAGTTATCTCAACTAAAACTCCTACTACCAAAGTAACACTCTCCTTTCTTACTAAAACTTTAGTTCGTAAAATACTTTAAAGAAAAAGGCTTATGCAAATAAAGCCATATATACTAAGAAACCAAAGAATATTAAACTAACAATAAGTCCATTAATCTTCTCAAAGTTACTACTTTTATATTTAATACCTACACCAATCATCATTAAAGCACCACCAATTAATCCACCAATATGAGCGGCATTATCAATACCAGGAACCATAAAACCAAGTATTAAGTTAATAACAATCAAAGGTATAATTTGACTCTTAATAACAGTACCAAGAAAAACTCTATAATGATATCCAAAGTAAAGTAACGCTCCAAGTAAACCAAATATCGCTCCACTTGCTCCTACACTTAAAGCATCAGGTGTTACTACTACTGATAATAAAGATCCACATACTGCACTAAATAAGTAAACAACTAAATATCTGCATTTACCTATAAAGCTTTCTAACTGCATACCTATAATCCATAAAGCATACATATTGAAAAGCAAATGAGCAATATTAGCATGAACAAACGCCGCAGTGATTAATCTATAGTACTCTCCCATTTTAACAAATGGTCCATAACTTCCAAGATAAGTTATTACAGTATCAGAATTACCTAAGAGCATTGGAATAAAGTATACTAACAAGTTAATTATAATTAAAGCATATGTAACAACAGGCTTTTTAGGTGAAAAAACATCTGCAACTTTTTCTTGATCTTTCTTATTATGTTTATTAATATCATTAGTAACTTTAACAAATAATTCTATTCCCTCTTCACTAAATTTTAACTTGCGGGAAAGGTCAGGAAAAATAGATTTTAATAATTTATTTTTCTTAACATCATCATCTTCATGTACTTCAACTGCCGTTATATTATCAGTTTTAAATTCATCTAAATTAACCGCTCCACCTAAATCCAAAAAGATACTTAGTGTATTTAATTTGAATGATAAAGTTTTCTTCTTTATTTTTCTTAAGATTCTATTAGTCTTAAATATATCAAATTTATATTGTTCATCATTATGAATATATCTCATTACTAATCTAACTACTTTATAATCTTCATCTAGGTTTTCAAGCCAAATCTCATCTTCAGCACCTTGTAATATTATAGGTGTATACCCTTTTTCAGTAATAAAGTAATGAAGAAGTTTCATAGCTAGAGTATTTTTTTCATTCATATCTATAATATGTTCTTCCATAGATATCTCCTTTCGATATATATTTTAACATATTTTGATTTATAAATAAACCTATTCTCTATATAATTTAAATGAAGAAACTTACTAAAAGCATTAGTTAATATCTTCTTGATAATTCCAAATACCAAGTTTTCCTTTTGCAAATATAGGTCTATCTAATACTTGAATATCATCTAAAATCCAAGCATATCTTCCAAGCTTATAATCACCAACTAAATATTCTAGCTTGTCTTTCTTTATCTTATCTAAAAACTCTTCATTCATATAAATACAATCTACTAAATTACATTTACAAATGATATAACCAAAGCTTAAATCAACATCTTTAATAAGATTCATTAATTCTTTATTATTTTTCCATTCTTTAGGTATTTTGGTAGAACTAGCATGAATATATAACTCTCCTCTATAATTCGTTTTAAAACTTCTAGTTTCTATTTTCTTTTTACCAAGTTTTATCAAAGTTGCATATGGTTCTGTTAAACTAAGTACTTTCAATTTATAAAGCCTCCATGACATTTTAATTCATAGATTAATTTATCATCTTTATAAATTTGTTCAGTACCTACAAAGTTTTCCATATCCCCATCTACATTAAAGGTATAAAGATAATCTTCATTAACAAATTCTTTAGGGCCTCTAACAGGAATAACAAGCTTATCTTCGCCTACTTTCATAAGAGCGACTCTTAATACTTTATCCATAACTTCTTCTGTTAAACTAGAGTCTAATGTAACTCCATAATAATTCATACCCCAAAGAATATTATCATTATAATATACTACTTCTTCACCCATAAACTTAACTCCACCAAAATATGTATCATGATAAGTAAAATTTCCATCTTCATAATGATAATCTTTTGATAAAAGTCTACTAGAAGATGATTTAGATGCATCTCCATTTGCATAAGTCCCTTTCTTAGCTTTCACTAAAAAATCTATAAATTCCTTATTCATTAGTAATTTCACTCTCCAAACTCTTTAAATAATCTAAAAATTCTTTAGGTGGAACTTGCTCAAAATATAACTCTTTACCTGTAATAGGATGTATAAATCTAATACTCTTAGAGTGTAACATTTGTCCAAACTCTGTTACATTTTTATGATTACCATATAAAGGATCATTACTAACTGGATGTTTAATGTAGTTTAAATGTACTCTTATCTGATGAGTCCTACCCGTCTCTAAGATACATTCTATTAAGGTATTATTTTTAAATCTTTTTAACACTTTAAAATTAGTTATTGCCTCTTTACTATTATGAGCAGTCACTGCCATCTTTTGTCTATTAGACTCATCTCTTCCAATTGGTGCATCAATAGTACCAGTTTCATGCATAATTAGGCCATCAACTATGGCAAGATAATGTCTTTCTATTTTCTTATTTTTAATCATGTCACTAAGTAACTCCATAGTTTTAATGTCTTTTGCAACTACCATTAAGCCACTTGTATCTTTATCAAGTCTATGAACAATACCTGGTCTAAAGGTTCCATCTTTACTTACTTTAGAGTGATAAATAAGAGCATTAACTAAAGTATCAGTAACATGCCCTGGAGCAGGATGAACAACAAGACCACTCTCTTTGTTAATAATCATTAAATACTCATCTTCATAAACAATATCAAGAGGAATATTAGTAGGTTCAAGGTTTTCTAGATTTATCTCTTCATCAAGACTTACTTCAATAATATCTCCTAGTTTCACTTTATAACTAGCATTTTTTTCTTTACCATTAACAAGTATTTTATCATCACTAATTAACTTAGATACTCTACTTCTAGATAAATCACTATTACTTGCAATATAACTATCTAATCTTACACCTTCACTATTTACTTCTAACTTCATACTTCTTACCTCTTTCTTTTAATATTTCTTTAATTATAACTATAATTATTCCTACTACTATTAGTATATCTGCAAAGTTAAAAATAGGAAAATTGTATGTAAATATTTTAAATGATAAGTAGTCGATAATATATCCATCCATTAATCTATCAAGAAAATTACCTAATAGGCCTGCTAAAACTAAAGAATAACCTATAGAAAGTACTCTATCATCTAAATTATTCTTTAACTCATATATTATAAAGAATAAACATATTAAAGCGATAAGTATTAATAGATAAGTCCTACTCGCAAATAAAGAAAAAGCAGCCCCATCATTTAAAACATAGGTTAAGGAAAAGAAATTATCTATAATATTAACTGTTGTTAAATAAGTACTAACTAAGTATTTAAAAAGTAAATCTAATCCTAACAAAACACTAACTAATAAACCCGATAATATAATATTACTCTTCTTCTTCATTTTCTCTCCTTATATAATTAATTTTACTAACTATTAATTGTAATTCATCATATCTTTTCTCTACTGTTCCTGTAAATATACAAATATCTCCTTTTTTAATATCCATATTATTTTTATATACTCTAGGAAAGAAGATAAAGTCAACCTGCCCTGTCTCATCACTAGCAGTTACAAAAGCCATATCTTCATTTTTCTTAGTCTTAATCGCTTTAACTTTCTCTACCATTACCATAACATTAACTATTCTATTAAAGTAATTACCTATACAATTAATACTAACAATATTCTGATACTTACTCTTATGTGTAGTAACAGGATGATTACTAATATAAAAACCAAAGCACTCTTCTTCTTGTTCTAATAAAACACTATTAGTAAATTCATTAGTAATAATTATCTCTGGTTTTAATACTAAACTCTCATCTAAATCAATAGTTAAAGTTCCATAATTAACTAGACTATCTAAATTAGTGATAAGAGTCTTTTTATTAAACCCCAAATTTCTAAAAGCATCAGCAGTTATTAAAGACTCTAACTGTTTTTTAGTAACACCACCTCTAACTAATTTAGAAAAGGCATCATATATATCAGTAAATTCTTTATCCCTTGACCTCAACACTAAACTAGAAACACTTGTTCCTACTCCTTTAATAGTAGAAAATGGAAAGATTATATTATTACCATCAATAACAAATCTATTAGTACTCTTATTTATATCAGGCTTTAATACTTTTAAATCATGACCTCTTATCTCTCTTAAGTATTCTTGCATTTTAGATGAAGCCCCTATAACATTATTTAAAAGATTAGCATAGAACTCTAACTTATAATGTACTTTTAAATAAGCCATTTTATAAGCGACTAGAGAGTATGCAACAGCATGAGATTTATTAAAACCATAACCAGCAAATTTAAGAATACTTGCAAATATTGTTTTAGAAATATTTTCATCATGTCCTAATTCTTTCGCTTTACTTATAAATTTACTCTCTTCATTCTTTAAAACATCTACTTTTTTCTTACTAATCGCCCGTCTTAAAATATCCGCTTCTCCTAATGTATAACCTGCATAAACGTTTGCAACTTGCATTATTTGTTCTTGATATATCATAATACCATATGTTTCTTTTAAAATAGGCTCTAAAGACTTATCTTGATATATAACTTTCTCTCTTCCTTCTTTTCTTGCTATATATAAATCTATATTTTCAGCAGGACCAGGTCTAAATAGAGCAATCGCGGCTATTAAATCATCAAAACTACTAGGTTTAAGCTTTCTTAAGAAACCTCTCATTCCATTAGATTCAAATTGAAAGATACCACTAGTATCACTTCTTGCAAATAAATTATAAGTATCTCTATCATCTAGAGGAATATCATTAAACTCTATTCTTTCACCTCTAGTTTTATAGACCATATCCATTACATTCATGATAATAGTAAGATTTCTAATTCCTAGAAAATCCATCTTTAATAGACCTAACTCTTCTAAATAGTTCATAGAATATCCTGTTAAGTACATATCGTCACTTTTAGTTAAAGGAATAACTTCATCTAAGTCCTTCTTAC
>CASEDN010000087.1 GCA_949286645.1 uncultured bacterium | reverse complement strand
TATGTAGTTAAACAACTTTACTACTTTGCTTTTACTAAGTTAGTGCCAATTTATCGAAATATGATTAAAAAAAGAAAGAAGAAGGAACTTAAAGATGAAATTGAAAGAGATTAGTTTTGATGAGTTAGAAAACTTTGCTTTAACTACTGATGAAGCGACTTTTCATCAGACTAAAGGTTGGGCTAAATTAAAGGAACATAATGGTTGGAAGCATTATGTTGTAGGTTTATATGATGATAAAGGAAGTTTAACCTCAGCTGCTTTACTTCTTGCAAAGCGTGTACCTATTGTTAAGAAGTATATGTTTCATTCCCCTAGAGGATTTTTAATAGATTATCATGACTATAACTTATTAAAAGAGTTTACTGAAGAAGTTAAGAAGTTTGTTAAAAGCAAGGAAGGTATATTTGTTAAGATAGATCCTTATGTTATGTATAAACAAAGAGATTTAAATGGGGATTTAGTTAAAGATGGAACCAATAATAGTGATACTGTTGATAACTTAAAGAAGTTGGGTTATAAACATTTTGGATTTAACTTAATGCAAGATGCATTACAACCTAGATGGATGCATACTATTACTGTTAAAGATAGAACTGTCGATGATGTTATGAAGGATATGGACTCTAAGACAAGACAGATTTTAAGGAAGAATGAAAGACTTGGTGTAAGAGTTAGAGAGATTACAAGAGATGAGTTACCTATATTTAAAGATATTATGCAACATACTGGAGAAAGACGTGAATTTATTGATAGACCTTTGTCTTATTATGAGAATATGTGGGATAGTTTACACGATGATGGTATTTTGAAAATACTAATTGCGGAAGTAGATTTTGATGAAGAGATAGAAAATACTAAAAAAGAAATAGAGGCTTTAGAAAATTCTATTAAAGAAAGAAAGAAGCAGTATGAAGATAAAAGTAAACCTATGAATGAGAAGAAATATCATAGTAAACAAGAATTTGAAAAGAATGAGATTAAGAGATTAGAGAAAAATATTGAGAAAACTAAAGATATGAAAGAAAAGTATGGAGACAAACCTATACTTGGAGGAATTCTTTTCTTGATATATGGTAAAGAAGTATTATCATTATACGGTGGTTCTAAAGCAGAACTTATGAGTTTTCAATCTGCATATACTCTTCACTTTGCAGGGGTTAAGTATGCAATAGAAAATGGGTATGATACATATAACTTCTATGGTATTACAGGTGACTTTAGTGAAAATAATCCTTTACTTGGACTTTATCTATTTAAGAAAAGTTTTGGAGGACAAGTAGTAGAATTAATTGGAGAATTTGATCTTATTATTAGTCCTTTCTGGTATCATGCTTATAAGGTTAGTTATGCTTTATATCATAAACTTAAGAATATTAAAAGATGATAAAAAGTTATTCCGGTTTAATGGAATAACTTTTTTACATTTCGAATGTTAGTAATATTGGCAAGTGGTCACTGTATTTAGTATCTACTACTTTTGTTTCTTTAACTTTAATATCTTTACTAGTAAATATATAGTCTAATTTCCAGTTCAACTCTGTTTCTGTGAAGCCATTATATGAAAAAGGTTTTGTAGTCCAAGTATTAGAGGTATCATTATTTATTAGGGTTTCTTCTAACCATTTTATATATTTAGAAGTTTTATAAGTATTAAAATCTCCTGTTAAGATATAGTTATCTTTTTTTATACAATTAATAAGATTAGTTACTTCTTTATCTTTTTCTTCAGTTTCTATGAATCTATCTGTATAAGATAAATGGGTAGTACCTATAGTTAATTCTTTTTCATTTATCTTTACTTTAGCTTCTACATATACTCTTCCTTCTTTAGAGTAGTCGTCCTTATTATCAGTAGGCTTTTGGACATAAGTATATTTTTTATCATATAAAGGATACTTTGATAGAATAGCATTACACTGACTATAACCATCTAAAAATGTATCTGCTTTCTCATAATAGAAGTAAGGGTACACTTCTTTTAGTTTTCTTATTTTTATATCATTATAATCTTTAATTGCTAATTCTTGAATACATACAATGTCTGCATCTATTCTTTTTAGTTCTTTAATGATATTATCTATATCTTCATTATTCCATATGTTCCACTGTAATAATCTTGTCATATTTCCTCCTTTACTTTAACTCAAACCTTATTTTACCTTTACCTTTAGATGAAGTAATAGTTGCAATTGCACCATTTATTATAGTCATTCTAGGAGAGACGTGTCCTATATCTGCATTTATGATTATTGGTAGATTTAAATCCTTTAAAGATTCATAAATTGCCTCTTCATAAGAAATATCATAATAACTGTTACAAGCATAAACTCTACTGAAAAGTATTCCTTTAGTATATTTAAAATAGCCATTATCTTTTAATTTCCAAAGAGTTCTAATAAGAGATTCACTAGATAACTCACAAATATCAAAGTACCAAATAATTCCATCATCTTTATACTTTTCTAGAAAATCTTTAGTTTTATCAAATCTAGTACCAAAAAGTTCTGTAATAAGGTCAAGACATCCACCTATTATTCTTCCTTTAATGTTAAGGTTGTCTTTATTATTTAAGTTCTTCCAATAGACTTTCTTTGTTAGATTAAAAGGTTCTAATCCTGTTATTAATTTCTTATCTTCTTCATATTTAGAAAAACTTGTCTGCTCTATAATATTACCTTTTAGTATTTCAAGATTATTTTCTAATGATTTATGCCAAGGCTCCATTCCAAATGTTTTGAAGTTATCGGCATAAATAGTGGCAATATCTAGATTAGTTGTAATTGTAAATAATAGACCTGTTGGATCAGAATATCCTTGTAACCATTTAGGATTATTTTTAATAACATTAAAGTTTACTTCACTTAACATTTCAAGTAAGAAGTCTCCTCCTCCAGATGTAATAATTGTTTTAATATTATCATCTTTGTAAAGTCTTTCTAATTCACTTGCTCTTTCTTTAGAAGAACTACTTCTTCCTTTAACACTACATCTAACATTAGGTGTTTCTTTTATGTTAAAGCCTCTTTCTTCTAAGTTTTTAATTGCATTATCTAACCTTTTTATTTTAATTTCATCAGTGATACCATCTGAAGGTGCCGTTACACCTATAGTATCATTAACTTTAAGAAATTTTGGATAAATCATACGTTCCCTCCTAATAAAAATTATATAATATTTTAAAATATACCTATTGTTTGATGTAGTGTTTCTAAATCGCTTACCATTTCCTTTAAATCTTCTTTTAAAGCACTATTATTATAAATTTTCATTTTTTCAATTACAAATTTTTCAATATTTTTATTTTCTAGTTCTTTTTGTAAGTAATCGTGCATGCTGGAAAGCGCCAGTTTACCTCCTTGAATATTATTACAATGAGGACATATATTGACAGGATAGGAAAAACCAGCAAGCTTACTAAATCTAGTATCAATATTTGAATATTTTTCCATTATTTGTTTATCTATACTAGGTATGGCACCTAATTTAACTGTATACCAATCATCATATGCAGGAAATGGTGTATTAGAAGAAATAAAATCAAACTCAGGGAAATAACTAATGAGGGATATCTCTTTTCCACAAGACCAGCAGTTAGTTTTCATCTCATAAATTTTAATACCATTAGTTACTAAGTATGTATAAATAAAATCAGAAATATTTTTAGTGTTTTTACAATCTGGATAATTACTACATCCATAGAAATAGCCATACTTACCTACTCTTAAAGCATATTTTCCGCTGTGACATTTATCACAATCTATAGAGGTTGTTTCCAAAGGCATTTTATCTATAGCTTTTCTCATAGTAATTGTGTTTTCTTTATCTAATGAAATTTCATTTTTGATATTATATTTTTTTAAATAATATCCATGTTCCCCTTCTAATAAGAAATCTAATGGTTTATCTATGAAAATGAATTCTCTTGATTTAGAGTTATCATAATGAATATATTGCATATTTTCTAAATGAGTAAAGCAATTGTTAATAACATTATTGTAATCATGATCTGGTTGTCCACCATATATACCTTCGTATATTATATTTTTTATCTTATAAGGTGTAACTTCACTTACTAAACAATAATTTGTGTTATTTATAGCGCAAGTTTTATAAATACAATAATAGGTTCTAACTACAAATTCTGTAAAGTTTCCTGTTTTATTTGTTCTCTGTTCCCTAAAATATTCTTTTTGTTTTTCTTGTTTTTCCTTACTCCACATAATTACTCCTTACACTAACCTCTATTTTTTATTTTATGGATTAATTTTATTAAATAATAAACTGGAGATGTCTTTATTTCAAACTCACCTATTAACTCTTCTACAAAACCATTAAAACCTGTTTTAAATTCATAGATACCATAGTCTTTATCATTTTTATCAAAGGTGTTTGGAATACCATAAAAATTATATCTTTCAAAGTTATGTTCTATAGCATATTTAATCATTTCCCACTGGATTAAATACTGAGAGTTATACATCATAAACTCTTCATAGTTACCACTTGATAAATAGATTATTTCAGGATCTGTCATAATAAACATAGAACCTGATAGAGTTATAACATTTCCATGTTCTTTTTTAATAGTTTCTGCTTCTTTTATTCTTTTATTTATACCATTAATCGCTTCATTTATAGATTTTCTTTTACCATCATTATATTTAGCATCTGATAATTTTGATAATTCTTCAGACTTTTCTTTCTTTTCTTTATTTAATAGTTCTAAATGTTTATCTAAGTCTAATTTAGTTATTAAATATTTTATCTCGTCTTTAGGTTTAAATAAATCATACATATTCTCAAAGTAAGCTAGGTTTCTAATGGCAAAACCTTTTCTTTTACCAGTCTCTGCCATAATCTTATAGAATTCTTTTAAGTCTTTCTTTTCTAATTCAATTACCTCTACACCATTCTTTAAAGTTTTTCTAATAATATTTCTGGTATTAGGTCTCATATTCTTTAATATTTCATCTTCTGTTTTATCTTTAATATCTAAAACATACATCCAAGATACTTGTTCGCGGTTTTCAAGAGGAAGTAGTTTAAATCCTAAGGATTTTATTTCATCTACTATTTTAGTATTGTTAATTCCTCCTTCTACTTCTTCTCCTTTGCCATTACGCTCTTTATTTATGACGTAAGGATCAATTCTTAGAACGTAACCCTGATGTTTTTTAACGAAAGTAGTTAATAGTGTTAGAAACTCAGTCAATGTTTTTTCATCATTATAATCTACTAAAGGTCCTCTTGGTGTATAAAATTCATACTTGTTAAAGTGTCTTTTTTTACCTACTAATAGAGTTGCTCCTACTAACTTGTCATTATCATATAATCCTAAATAATAAGAAGTCCAACCATTTAATTCTCTTAACTTGCCTATTTCTTCTGTTTGCATAAAAGTCCTATAAGGACTCTTTTTAGCATAGTTAACAAACGTCTTAACATCTATTTCTTTTAATGTCATTTTATTTCCTCCTAAACTTACTAGTTATCTTATTTATTAGTTTACTCCCAAATACTTCTTCTATTAAATTAAATTTATGAGCGACAAAGAAATATACTAATACACCAATAAGAGCGTAGATAGCGATAATTGGAATATTTAGTAATCTTACTGAAGATGAAATTGGTATTACTAGTTTTACAAGTGATAAAACTATAAGCATAACGACATCTGCTAGAAGTATTTTACCTAATAGTTTAACTGTTGGCATATAACTTACATGACATTTTTTTCTTAAGAAGATTAAACATAGAATAATTCCTACGGCATAACCTAGTATAGTTGCAGTTATTGAACCATAAACTGGGACAAAACCTAAGTTATGGAAAAGATTTATTAGTGGAACATTTAATACTAATTTTATTAATACTCCTACTACTAGGGAAATTAAAACTTCTTTATAGTATTTTAGGACTTGTACTATTGATACTAAAGCTGTATAAGTTGATATTGTTAAAGCGACAAAGACAAAGTATTTAATTATAACGGCACCATATGCACTATTATTACCATAGAATACTTCCCAGACAGGTTCACTTAAGAAAGATAGTCCTAAAGTCATAGGAACTGATATGAATAGTAATACTTGTAGAGTTTGATTTATCTTATGATGGATATCTTTTTTATCTTTTTTAACAGAAGCTGATGTTAAATTTGGTATTAAACTTACAATGATACCTGTTGAGATAGAAACAATTATCATATTGATCTTATTACCCCAAGTAGAGATTACACTCATAATGTTTTCAGCTTGGGCAGTTGTATAGCCGATATCATTTACCATTGTCTTAACAATAGTTGTCATATCAATAAAGTCATAACAAGATTTAAAGACATCTATCATAATGAAAGGTAAGGCATACCAGAATATTTTTATTAATATTTCTTTAGTTTTAATTAATGGTTCATCTACATCAACAGTCTTTTCGTGTAATTGTTTTTTATTCTTTCTAACTTTATCTAATAGATAGAAATAAGCGAATATCGCTCCTGCTGTTGCACCAAATACGGCAACTCCTACTCCTGTTTGTAATGATAAGTTAAAGACATTAATAGCAAGGAAACTACCTGCAACGATTACTATTACTCTTGCAAGTTGTTCTATTACTTGACTAACAGATGGAGGAGTTATAAATTTGTGTCCTTCTAAATAACCTCTATAAATACTAAGGGTTGGTACAATAAGTATGGCTGTGGCAATTACTCTTACTACCATTGTTACATCTTCTAGTGTATTACCACCTTCTAAGTCTCCAAGAATTGCTTTGGCAATATCAGGAGCGAAGATGAAGAGAATTATAAAGATAGTAATTCCCATAATAATGGCAAGACGTCTACCTAATTTAAAGGCTTTTTCTTTAGCATTATAATAACCTAATGTCTGATATTCACTAATTATTTTACTAATAGCATTAGGAATACCTGCACAGGATAAAGATTGAAATAAATTATAGATTGTATAGGCATAACCATATAAGGCTCCACCTTGTCCTCCAATAATTGCATAAAATGGTATTACATAAAGCATACCTAATATTTTACTACCTACTATACCAAGTGTAGCAATAAAGGCTCCATTTAGAAAGGAGTTTTGTTTTAATTCTTTATTTTTCTTTGTCTTTGTTTTTGCCATGTTACATCCTCCAATTTCTTTAAATATAATACCATATTATTGAAAAGTTTTAAAGTAACTTGTATAATTAAAGAAGATAGAGGTGATTTAATGGAACTTAGAGAATTAACGAAAAAAGAGTTTGACCAGTTTGCTCTTAATCACCCCTTAGGTAGTTTTCAACAAACAAGTTCTTGGGGGAGATTTATGGAAGGTGATAAATTCCATGCTTATTATGTAGGCGGATTTATTAAAGAACGTTTAGTAGGAGCGAGTTTACTTCTTTCTTATGAAAGAAAAAAAAATAAGGAGAGATTATTCTACGCCCCTAGAGGTTTTTTAATAGATTATAAGAATGAAGAATTATTAAAAGAGTTCACAGAAGAAGTTAAGAAGTTTATTATAGAAAAACATGGTGTCTTTTTAAAGATAGATCCCTATATTTTGGTAAGGGATAGAGATAGTGAAGGTAATATCATAGAAGGTGGAGTCTATAATGACTTTGTAGAAGTTAATCTTACTAATGCTAACTTTGTTAAGGTTAATGATAGGATTCAACCTAAATGGCTTAGTAGAATTAATTTAAAAGAGAAAACTATAGATGATATTTTTAATAATTTTAGTCCTAAAGCAAGACAGACTGTTAGAAGAAATGAAAGACTAGGATTTAAAGTAAGAGACTTTGATTTTAAGGATATAGATAAATTTATAGATATTATTAATAATGAAAGTAGAAAGTATAATACTATCGTCCCTACTAAAACTTTCTATCTAGACTTAAAACAGACTTTTGATGGCAATATTAAGTTTATGGAAGTTTATTTTAAGAAAGATGAAGTTACCAGCAATATTGATAAGATGATTTCAGAGGTAAGAAAAGAAAAAGAAGTTAGAATAAATAACTATCATAATTCAAAGATGACTGCGGAATACTTTATTGATAAAGAACTTGAAGATGAAGAAGAGATTAAAAGATTAGAGAATTTAAAAGATTATTTTTCTAAATGTAGTGATGATGTTAGCATGGGTATTTATATGTTTATAACTATAGGTAATGAAGTTGTGGCATTAAATGGAGGAATTGTAGATGAATATAATAAGTTAGATGCTTCTTATACACTTCATTATGAGATGATTAAATATGCAATAGATAATGGTTATAAGTATTATAATTTATATGAAATTGGGGATATTACTGATTCTAATAATAAATTAAAAAATTCATACAACTATAAAAAGAACTTTGGAGGAGAAGTTGTTGAATTAGTTGGAGAGTATGATTTAGTAATTAATCCTAAATATACCAATATAGCAAGAAAATGTTTTCCAGAGTATTTAGGAGTTAAAACTATATTTAAGTAAGTTCATATCTGATACTTTGACATCTATATAAAAGTATGGTATTATGTATTTAGCAAAGAAATTTGCATAAAATAAAAATGAATACATCTATTAGAATAGATGCTTTCATAGAATGGTTTATAAGCATCTAATTCCCAAAGGAATTAGATGTCTTATTTATTATATGAGTAGATAAATAAGTGAGATGATTATGAATAACAAGATAAGGATAATAACAAAGTAAGCTATTTCTCTTTTTGTCATACACTCTTTCTCCTTTCTATAAGATTATAAATGTTAT
>CASEDN010000086.1 GCA_949286645.1 uncultured bacterium | reverse complement strand
TATTACATAACTATCCTTATGGAGTTACTTCTAAAAAGAATAAAGGAACAACTTTTTATTTCAAAATAAAGAAAGATTCTTAGTCTTTCTTTTTTAGTATTCTAATATATTTATCTCCATACTTCTTAGTCTTAATTTCTTCATAATAATCACTAAAGTCTAATTTTTCTAAGTCATCACTTTCTAAAACTATTATTCCCTTTAAGAGATTTAACTCTTCTATTTTCTTTAAAGATTTACTTAGATAATCAGTCTTATATGGAGGATCTAAGAAAATAATATCAAACTTTTTAGGATAAAGTTTATCTAAAGCTTTTAAATAGTCCATATTTAGTATTGTTGCATTAATATTAGAATCTAGCATATTTAAATTACTTTTAATAGTTTTACAAGCCATGTATTCTTTATCTACAAATATTACTTCACGGGAACCCATACTTAAAGCTTCTATTCCAAGATTACCACTTCCTGCGAAAAGATCTAGACAAACACTATTATCAAGTTTGTCATTAATAGTAGCGAATAAAGATTCTTTAACTCTATCCATAGTAGGTCTAGTTCCTTTTAGGGTATAACCCTTTAAAACTCTACCTTTATACTTACCACTAATTATTCTCATTTATATCACTGCCTTCTTTAAATATCTTATTTAATTTCATTATTAAGAGATTAGTTTCATTCTCTAACCTTTTATATCTCATAAATTTCTCATTATTATATATTTCTTTTTTTAGCTTTTCATCCCCTGTTTCTTTATATTTATTAATTAACTTAATTAATTCTTTATCATTATATATATCTTTTAAAACTTGTCTAATATCAAAACTTAATTTAGAGTTTTTTATATCAGAAAGTAGTTCTTGATAAATAATATTATAATTCATCTTCTTCCCTCTTTTCCTTATTAATATATCACATTTTACTTGGCATTTTCTACAATAAAATATATAATAAAAGTAAATGGTGGGTGAAACTATGAAAAGTATAAAAGATAGAAAGGACAATAATATATCAACAAATAAAGTTACATTTGCTAGAGCTTTTACTAAGGATGAGCTTAATTTATTAGATGATTTAATTACTTTTAATTGTAAGTATGGAGAAGTCTTCTTTAATGAAAATAGAGATACTGAGATACTTAAAATGATTGATAATATTATAGATGAAAAAATAAATTCTATTAGTCCAGATTTAGCTTTTAGATTTCTTAATAAGATTTGGTGCTTATCAAAGGAACCTGAAGCTTCTCTTGATAGTAAAATATTAAATGATTTTGAATGTGACTTAGCAGTTAATAGATTATCAATCTTACTTATTGATAAAGCAACTGATGATGATGATTTCTTCTATAATTATATTTCAAGTAGTAGTGGTCTAATAAGTTATTTTAAGTTTAATTATTATAGATCATTTGATTCTAGAGGACCTAAAGCTAATAAGATGTTAATGCTTGACCAAGTAGAATTATTTTTAGGATTATTAAATAGCTCTAATGATATTAGTGATGAAAAGAAAAAGGAAATTATTGATACTTATTTATTCTTATATAGAGATATTTATTATGAGTCTTTAAATAAAAATATAAATCAAAACAGTGGTACTACTTTAGCACAAAGATATAGTGGTTATGAAAAATTCATTATTAATGAATACACAAAAATTAGAAAAGACAACCTATCTATAAAATTTAAAGAGATAGCAGTTAATATGTTATGTGATGATGATAATAATATAGAATATTTAAAAATAGGTAAAATATATTTAGATAGTATACTTATATTATTAAAAGATTTTGAAGTTGATAGAGTTTTAAGTGAATATCAAGATTATGAAAATGAATTTGATTTAAGAGAGTGTCCAAAGGCTTTATCTTATGTAAAGAAAAGTATCGAAGAAAGAGATAATAAAAACAAAAAGAAATAGTTAAAACTATCTCATAACTTCTAGAAAAGATTGTATCATCTTCATAGTATTAGAAATATTTTCTATTTTATCTACTGATCTTAAGCGATATTTTTCTTTCATTTCTTCTTCTAGGTGTTTTAGAAATATAGGACTTCTATTAAGATATTTATACCAATATGAATTTTCTCTTAAATATCTATAAAGATTAGGATTACTTTTAATCTTTAATCTTGTTTCTACTTGCATTAATCCTCATAGTATTTATTAATAGGTCGCTCTTCATATTCAGGTATATATTCATCATTATTTTTAGGAACTATTTCACTAATTAAACTTACCGCTTTCTGTAATCCGTTTACACTTCTTTGAACAGTATCTAAGTCAATATTTCTAAAAAGATTAGTTATCTCTTTAAATGAGGAAGAAGATGTTTCTTTTACCTCATTTTTTGGTGTTAAAACTTCATCGAAGACATTACTATCTTCTCCATACATATCATAGGCTTCATATAATTTTTGAAAAGTGGTCTTATTATTAAATACAGCTTGAGCCAATTCAGGTCTTTTTTTTATAAACGCTTTAAAACTCTCTTTAGACATAAACATCACCTATTAAATAATATGTAGAAAAAAAGAAAAAAGACGACTTATTTCAAAAAGTCATCTATTGTCATTAATCTTTTATCTATATCTTCAAGAGATACTTGATCTTTTTTAGGAGTAGTATCTTCTTTTTCAATAGACTTTTCTAATGTTTTATAAAGGAAAGCATTAGTTAGTCCTTTTTTATTAATGGTACTACCTGTAGAATATCTATCGGCAATAGGTAATTCTGTTGGTTTAATTAGAGTAATTTCACCATTTTTAATTCCTATATGGTCTTTATTAGTAGGTATTAATGCTTTAATAACGTGGTATGGATTAGTCTTAACATCTCTTATAGTCATTAATCCCCTTCTTGCTCTACTACTCTTTTCAAAGTCTTTTAACTTAACTCTTTTACCTGTTCCTTTATCTGTAAGGATTGCAAGATAGTCACTAACTTCTTCATTAAAGTTAATTGTACTAACAACATTATCATCTTTTAAATTAATCGCTTTAACTCCACTAGCTTTAATACCAACAATAGGTACTTCATCTTTAGCAAACCAGAGTCCATAACCTAAAGATGTGGCGATAAAGATATCTGGATTAGTATCTAGCATTACATCAACAACAGTATCATCATCTTTTAGTTTAATACAACTACTAGGCTTAGATGTTCTAGTTATCTTAAAGTCAGAAAGACCTGTTCTTTTAATCATACCATTTGCTGTAGATACAATTACATTAATATCTTTCTTGAAGTCTTTAACAAGTAGACTAGATACTACTTCTTCTCCTTCTCCTAAAGGTACTAAATTACTGACATGTTTACCAAGTTCTTTCCATTTTAAATCATAGATAGTATGAACTGGTATAGATAAGAAGTTACCTAAGTTAGTAAAGACTAGCAGTGTATCTAAAGTAGAAGCCTCATATAGTCCTACTAAATAATCATTTTCTTTTAGAGTTGTTTCTTCATCTTTACTGGCACTATAACTCTTTAGACTAGTTCTTTTAATATAACCGTCTTTACTTAAAGTAACAATAACATCTTCTTTAGGTATCATTACAGTAGTATCTATTTTTATTTCAGTT
>CASEDN010000085.1 GCA_949286645.1 uncultured bacterium | reverse complement strand
TGTTTACAGTAAGTAAGGAAAAGAGTAATGCCATAAGTATAGTAACAGGTAACTTAACCTATAAACTAGAAGTAGATGGAGAAGAAGGAAATAGTCTAACAGTAGGAGCGAATAGTAGTAAAGAGTTTATAGTAACATTAAGTAATCCAAATAATAGAGTAGCAAGGTTTAACTTTTATTATGAAGATAATATACCAGAAGGAGTCAAAGCAGGTTATATAATAGATTGTGATACTAATAATATGCCAGAAACAAAGGGAGTAAATTTAGAAAAAAGTGGGGCGATAGGTAGTAGTAATATCTATAAGATAATAGTAGAAAATAATTCTAATAAAGAAATAACTATAAAGTTAGGAGTAAATGTAGGACTAGATTATAATGATTTAGAATTACCAAGTAATGGACATTTATTTGATGAGTATATAGAAAATGAACCAAATGTTCCAGAGTTAGATGCGGGAATGATAGCAGTAAGTTATAATGGTACAGAATGGGTAAAAGCAGATACAAATAATAGTAATAATGACTGGTATAATTATACAAAACAGAAATGGGCTAATGCGGTAACAGTAAGTAGTGGTACAAGAAGCACATATCAAAATGCTAGTGTAGGAACAGTAGTGTCTATGGCTGATATAGAGACAATGTGGGTATGGATACCAAGATATAGTTATAGTATAGGAAGTAATGATGGAGTAAACTATTATGGAAAGAAGGGATGCTATTTAGAAAGTGAACCTACAATAGAATTACCAGGAGAAATAGATATAAGGTTTGTGTCAGAAGAAGTTAAAGATAGAGGAACAGCAAAGTATGTAACAACAAGTGGTGCTAGAGAGTATTATACTCCAGATGCCTTTACATTTGGAGATAAAGAATTAAGTGGAATATGGGTAGGAAAGTTTGAGACAAGTAGTAGTAATCCTAGTGCAGAAAATGGAGGAGACAATACAACTAGTTTAGATGCCATGATAAAGCCAAATGTAACTAGTTGGAGAAATATAAATATAAGTAATGCCTTTAATGTAAGTTTAAAAATGAATGATAATGGAAATAGATATGGTTTAACTTCAAATATAGATACGCATGTAATTAAGAATAGTGAGTGGGGAGTGGTAGCATACCTATCTCAAAGTAAATATGGAAAGTTAGGAAATACTAGTTACAGTGGTTCTAATAAAGAGATTTATCAAAATAAAAGTGATCAATATATAACAGGATGCAGTTATGGTAGTCCAGGTAATGCAAATACAGATTATGGATGTCAATATCAATACAATATAGAGATAAATGGAACAGGAGCAAGTACAACAGGAAATATCTATGGGATATATGATATGTCAGGTGGTGCTCATGAATTTGTAATGGCAAATTATAATAATACACTAGCAAATAGTGGTTTTATTACAATGCCTAGTTTAGAATACTATAATTTATATACTAGCGATAATATGAGTACAGCTTGCAACGGAGGAGAATGTTTATCGCATTCTTTATCCGAAACAAGTGGTTGGTATAATGACGGTAGTAATATGTTATATGATATATATCCTTGGTTGGTAAGAGGTGGTTATAATGGTAATACTACTGATTCAGGGATATTTAAATTTACAGTTACTACTACTGTTGGTAGTTTTATGTATTCACATTCTTTTCGTCTTATAATGAGCATTAATAATTAAATATATTTATGATAATACTTGACACAAAGAATGTAAATTTCTTGAATTTACTTCTTTTTTTTGGTAAAATAATGTTTGAAAAGAATAGATAAGGGCAAAAGAATTTCTTTTGTATCTTTTTTTTGAAATCTTGAAGGATGTGAAATAATGGCAGTTAAATATGATGATAGTTCGATAAAAATATTAGAAGGATTAGAAGCAGTTAGAAAAAGACCTGGTATGTATATTGGTTCTACTGATAAAAGAGGTCTTCATCATCTTGTATGGGAAATTGTTGATAATGCTATAGATGAAGCGATAAATGGCTATGGAAAACATATTGTTATTACCATACACTCTGATAAAAGCGTTAGTGTAACTGATGAAGGTCGTGGTGTTCCTGTTGGAATGCATGCATCAGGTAAACCAACTCCTGAAGTTATTTATACCGTACTTCACGCTGGTGGTAAATTTGAAGAGTCTGGTTATAAAGTATCAGGTGGACTTCATGGTGTTGGTGGTAGTGTTGTTAATGCCTTATCTAAATGGATGGAAGTAACAATAAAAAGAGATAAAGGAGAGTACTTTATTCGTTTTAAAGATGGGGGAAAAGTAGATAAACCATTAAAGAAGATTGGTACTACTAATAAAACAGGTACAACTGTTAGATTCTTACCAGATTCAGAAATATTTTCAACAACAAACTTTTCATATACAACTATATGTGAAAGAATGCAAGAGTCTGCTTTTCTTTTAAAGGGATTAACAATAGAAGTACATGATGAAGAAGATGATAGACATGCTAAGTTTTGTTATGAAACAGGATTAGTTGCCTTTGTAGAATATCTTAATGAAGATAAAACTACTTTACATAATGTTTTAGACTTTGAAGGAGTTAAAAATAAAATAGATGTAGAAATCGCTATGCAATATACTGATACATATCAGGAAAATATTGTATCATTCGTTAATAATGTTAAGACTAGTGATGGTGGTACTCATGAGGTAGGATTTAAAACCGCCCTAACTCGTGTCTTTAATGATTATGCTAAAAATAATGGCTTTATCAAAGGTAAAGAGAAAGCATTAGAAGGTAGTGATGTTAGGGAAGGTTTAACTGCAGTTATTTCTCTTAAAATACCAGAAGATATGTTACAGTTTGAAGGACAGACTAAAGGAAAACTAGGTACTCCACAAGCTAGAACAATAGTAGATTCTATTGTTACTGAGAAATTACAATTCTATTTAGAAGAGAATAAAGCGATTGCAACTGAGATTATTACTAAATCATTAAAGAGTAAAGTAGCAAGGGAAGCAGCACGCAAGGCAAGAGAAGAAGCAAGAAAAGGTAAGAGTAAAAATCCAAAAGAAAGAGCCTTATCTGGTAAACTTACTCCTGCACAATCTAAAGATAAATCTAAAAAAGAACTATTCTTAGTAGAGGGTGACTCTGCAGGTGGTTCTGCTAAACAGGGAAGAGATAGAAAATATCAAGCGATACTTCCTTTACGTGGTAAAGTTTTAAATACAGAGAAAGCTAAAGTAGAAGATATCTTAAAAAATGAAGAAATAAATACCATGATTTATACAATAGGAGCAGGATATGGGGCTAACTTTGATATAAATGACTGTGAATATAATAAAGTAATCATCATGAGCGATGCTGATGAAGATGGAGGACATATTCAGTGTTTACTATTAACATTCTTCTATCGTTATATGAAACCATTAATAGAAGATGGAAGACTTTATGTAGCACTCCCTCCACTATTTAAAATACAAAGTGGTAAAAATATAGAATATGCTTATACCGTAGAAGAGATGAAAGAAAAGTCTAAAGGTAAGAAGTGTGAAATTCAAAGATATAAAGGTCTTGGTGAAATGAATGCCGATCAGTTATGTGAAACTACTATGAAGCCTGGTTCAAGAACTTTAATTAGAGTTAAAATAGAAGATGCTCAACTAGCAGAAAAACGTGTCTCTGTTCTTATGGGAGATGAAGTCGCTCCTCGTAAAGAATGGATAGATGAAAATGTTGAGTTTACTTTGGAAGATGATTATAAGATTTAGGAGGTGAAATGATGGCAAAGAAAACAGAAACTAAAGAAGTATTAGAACGTATTTGGGATTATACTCTTGAAGATATAATGGGAGAAAGATTCGGAAGTTATTCTAAATACATTATTCAAGAACGTGCTATCCCTGATGCTAGAGATGGACTAAAACCTGTTCAACGTCGTATTTTATATTCTATGTATAAAGAGAAAAATACTTATGATAAACCATATCGTAAGAGTGCTAAAACAGTAGGTAATGTTATAGGTAACTTCCATCCTCATGGTGATACATCTATTTATGATGCTATGGTTAGAATGAGTCAACAATGGAAGACTAGACAGCCTTATATTGATATGCATGGTAATAATGGTTCTATCGATGGAGATAGTCCAGCTGCCATGCGTTATACTGAAGCAAGACTTTCTAAGATAAGTAACGAACTTATTCGTGATATTAATAAAGATACAGTAGAAATGGCTCCTAACTTTGATGATACAACTCTTGAACCTACTGTACTTCCTGCAAGATTTCCTGCTTTATTAGTATATGGTGCCATGGGTATTTCGGCAGGATATGCTACTAATATTCCTCCTCATAACTTAGGAGAAGTAATAGATGCCACCATTCATAGAATTGATAATCCTAATTGTGGATTAGATACTTTAATGAAATATGTTAAAGGACCAGACTTTCCAACTGGTGGTATTGTTGAAGGTATTAAAGGAATAAGAGATGCCTATGAAACAGGTAAGGGTAGAGTTATTATTAGAAGTAAGTATGCTTTTGAAGGAAACTCTTTAGTTATAACAGAAATACCTTTTGAAGTTAATAAAGCCCTACTTGTTAAGAAAATAGATGATATTCGTCTTGATAAAAAAATAGATGGTATTGTTGAAGTTAGAGATGAATCAGCAGAAGATGTTAGAATTGTTGTTGATTTAAAGAAAACAGCTAATAAAGAATTAATTGTAAATTACTTATTAAAAAATACTGATTTACAAATTAGTTATAACTTCAATATGATTGCCATTGTTAAGAAACGTCCTCGACTACTTGGTTTAAAACAAGCGCTTGATGCTTTTATCGACCATCAAAAAGAAGTAATTACTCGACGTAGTCAATTTGATTTAGATCACGCTAAAAGTGAATTACATATCGTTGAAGGACTTATTAAATGTTTATCAATACTTGATGAAGTAATACGTGTTATTAGAGCAAGTAAAAATAAAGCTGATGCTAAAGAAAACCTTGTTAAAGAGTTTGACTTTAGTATGGCTCAAGCGGAAGCGATTGTAACATTACAACTATATCGTTTA
>CASEDN010000084.1 GCA_949286645.1 uncultured bacterium | reverse complement strand
GTTGTGCTAAATTAGGGTTTAGATTAGAACCATCTCTTCCATATTCCCTAACCATATCCTAATAAGTCTACATGTAACTTGTACCACTTCTTCTATCTGCTCTAGCCGCTCTTCTAAAAGCATCTTCGTTTTCTATTAGACCCTCGTATACACTATTTCTCTAATTGTAGAAGTCGTCTAATACTTTCTTATTCTTATCTGTCTATGATACAGATAAATCTATCTATCTCTAAATAGCATTCCTATTTACAGTAGGTATTGGAGGTCTATCAATAGGCCTAATTCTGCTCATAAACGGAAGTATACTTAAACCAGCTAAACCTAACCCTAACAAATCTCTATTTCTAGCTGCAACATACATATCTCTTATAGTTAATACGTCTCCAATTGGAGTAAAGTTAGCAGCTCCCTCTAAATCTAATACAGGAGTGATTGCTCCGTTAGCTAATGATCTACTAGTAATAGGATTTACTCTAGCCGGTTCATTACTTCCTCGGTAATCTGAAGGAGGTACCTCTCCTCCACCCTAAAACTACTCTACTTCCTGCCATGGAACGAATAATTCAGGCTAAGCTCCAGATTCATATGCAGCTCGCATATCGTATGTATTATCATCTGAATAGCGCAGATTATCTGGTAGACTAACTCTCCAATCCCAATAGCCTTTACCGGGATTCTATTCCCGGTAAGACTTTAAGGACTACATTCTTTTCTTAAACTCAGTTCTATCCATGTGTTTTGTGAGTTAAGTAATACCACCAGCTATAATGCTTTCTATTATCTAAGTACTTTAGATCACGCTCGTTATCGTAAGCTTCTCTTTCAAAACTTATATTATGGTAAGCGTCTCCTCTACCATCTTCGTTACTGTCTCCGTACTTAAATAATTTAATAAACCATTCGATAATATACCATAAATAGAAGAATATCCATAACATTTCCTTCATCTAAGCAGTATGAATAGATTCATGGTTAATCATTCTATCGCTTACTTGTGATTTACAGTCATTACGTACGAATAGTATACCAAATAAGTTTATAGCTGCAAAACCTTTAAAAGGTATTATATTGTTATATATTATTTTCATAATTACTTGCCTTTCTTACCACCTTTACCCTTACATGCCATAATTAGGTTCTCCTTTTATTTAGTTAGACATTATTTATATATTCTTCTTTACTTATTAATACAAATGTGCAATTAAGTTTCTTCATGTATCCTTGAGTATGTTTTATTACATATTTTATTCCACTATTATCTACTCCTAATTGTCTATCGGTATTATATATCTAATATACTCCTGCCATATTTATTTACCTTCTCCTGGGACCTTATTGCGTATTGCAGTTCTAGCTTTTACTCTCTCTCTTTCCATTGCAGCATTATCCTTGTTTTTTTGCAATTCTATTTCATGCTTCATTCGTTGCTTCTCTAATTCAATCTTCTTGTTCTCAATCTCACGTTTCATCTCAGTTTCTCTACGTTTGTTATTGAGTTCTAACTGCTTAGCAGCAGCATCTGAATTAATCTTCTGTTGTTCAAGAGCTTGTTTTCCTATTTCTAATACATCGGGTATACCGTTCATGTCGGCATCCTGATTCTCACTACCTCTATAAGCATTAAGTTGAGCCACTACGATCTTAGTCTGATTATTCTGATCAATCTCGTACTTTTTAAGATCCATCTCAGCTTCCTTAATCATTAACTCTTCTTCCTTAATCTCATTCTACATTTGAATAGCTTGCTGTTCACGTTGAGCTTGAGCTTCCTCCATAGCTTGCTGTTGTTGCATACGTTTTTGCTCAATTTCCTCAAGTCGATTCTTAATCATATTGACATTATCCATAGTAATAATCTCAGCGATATCAAGTAGACTAGCACCGTTTTGCATAGCAGGCTGCATAAGATTTCTGAGAGCTTCTATCTGCTACTGATTCTTCGTAGAATCATCCAAGAATACATCCATGTCTTCATAGAAGAATGAATCTGATAAAGTAAGGAAAGCTCTAGTAGCGTCGTCTAGTATATAATGTAAGCAACGTTTATTACCTTTCCAAGCTTCTTTAGAAGTATCCAATAGCATAGTAAGTACTTCTTTCTTTACCTAATTGTGCACCCAGAACCAAGGTTCGGTAATATGAGCAGATTGTATTACACTTCTTTCTACATTACCGACAAGTTCGTTAGACGAAATAGCTCCCTCTCTCTGTTTACTTACTCCTGTAATTTCAGATGCCATATCTTCAATTTTGGCCATTAAATTGATATACTGGTCAATAACTGGAGCCATAGTAAGGTCTAACGCTGTGAACTGGTTAAAGTTTGCGGGATGGCCAGCATCTCTACCAGGTATATCTGCAGAGGAATCGTAAGGGTTGATGAACATTACACCTAACGCAGATAAATAGTGCATCCATTTATTAACATCAATACCCATATCTTTAGGTATCTAAGTAACGTCTACTACTGGTATCTTACCTTTATCTCTAGCCATCGCTAATTCCAATCTGTACCATAATACAATATACATATATTGCAAAGGTTTCATCATGCTTACTAGAGATCTAGGTCTACTATTAGTATTATTATATACTACACCGGTATAAGGTAATTTCTATGAATTAGGATTATCTGCAGATACATGTTGGTAATCTAAAGGCTAAATACCGATATACAAATCTTCACCCACTCTATAACCTTCCCATACTTCGATAATCCAAGTCCATTCTACGTTTAATTCGTTACCAGTTACTTTATAAGATTCATCCACCTGTAATTCGTCAGGTAAACCTGTTTCAGGATCGATATAAGTTACAAATCCTATCTTCTTAAAAGACTTCCAGCAGCAATGCCATACATTAATATCATCTACGTCATCGAATGGATTAGTAGTAAATCCTCCGATAGTGTGAGTTTTAATATGAGGATAATCTAGAGAAGTCTTACGCACCTCTGGGTTAATACCTCCTCTACCAGTATCTTCAATCATTTCTAGAAGCTAATTTAACTGCTTCTCAGACATTTTATCATAGAATCTATCATATATCTAAGTAGCAGACATAATCATCTTTCTGCAGCACCAATCTGCATCGTGAATAAATTCTAAATCAGCCTATTGATCATAGCTAAAGAATAAAGGGTTGACTCTTTCTAAGTAAGGATTACCGTTGATAATACCAACATAATACACTTCTTCACCGGCTATTAAAGCGTCTTTCCAACCTTTAAAGAACTCATGTGTAACGTTAAGCTTATTCTTTAGGTAATTCAAAGTATGCTGTGCGGTAGTTTCTGCAATATCTTTATAATCTTTACTGAGGTATTTCTATATTGCTTCAGGTGGCATAATCTCACCTGACTACAACGCCTCTTGATACCTCTGTGCCTCTTCAGGGCCTAACCTACTCATTATTGTGGCCATTGTGTAATCAGTAAGCATTTGTTTAGCAGTCTCTTGTACTTCACTAGTAGCGTCATCACTAGTACGTACTACTCTAAAATTAAATGGTCTTTTAGTCTCTTCGCCCAATAGTAAGTCTACTTTAGGCTTAATTATATTGTAGTCTTGCGCAGTTGCAGGGAATCCGTCTTTCTACTTAAAAGGATTAGTAACGTACAGTAAGTCTTTTTCATCATAAATGCTGTTATATAGATTATAGTACGTCTACATTTCCTCATACTTAGTAGAACCGTTGTTGCCAAGGCCACTAGTAAATCCAGATTTACCGATTATATAGTCTAAGTTTGCTTCTCTCCACTCCTTTGTTTTCTTACTCATCGGAAGTTTTTGGAGAGGCATACTGTCAATATTTCTACTTATCATATTCTGTTAATTAAATGTATATACATCTTCTTCGACATTATTCATGGTATCGTCATACCATGAATCTTCATTAAAAATAGGTCCGTCGAATAATAACCTACTTTTATTCTATTTCTTTTTCTCTTTTACTACTACATTGTATAGCTATTCACGATATATCATTACTTGAATTAAAGCCATAACCCTATCAAAGTTGCCTAAATCATTATAACTGATTAATTCTTCTAGTAATGGCTCTGACAATATATCGTGTAAATTTTTATGCCCAGGAGCTTTTTCATCATTAAGCCAATCTTTAATCAAACCTTCACCCCATTGCTTGATTTGCTTATTCATGTGACATCCTTTCTTACGATTTACTTTGCTATTACCAATAATATCATTAAGTATGTCAGGCTAATCAGCGAGTAAATAATCACAATGTTTAGCTACGAAGTAAGGAAATAACCCTTTATTTTGGTTTTCATACATTATACGAGCATTATAGTATATTGCTAACTTACGTACATTTTCATAAAATTCTTCAGCTGTAGAAGGCCTACCAGTATACTCCGCTACTATTAAATCATAATAGTTTTCAAAATTCTAAAACCGTTTATATACAAATACAGACCCAAGTGAATTTGTTCCTGACTGGTCGTGGTCATAAGGATCGCAGTTATGCGTAGTAATATGATGACACATAAAGGTATGCGTATCACATTCAAAATTATATACAATTCCAGTATATATGTTAGAGGTAATATCTTTTATTTGAAAATATATATACTGTTTATCCTAACTTAAAAAACAACCATTTTTTGCTCTCCTTCTTGTTATTTTATAATCCTATAAATTTACTTTATCTAATTTAGTACTAAAATTTTCTAATTCATCTAAGGTGTCCTTAATAAATTCTATAGTATCGTTATGACCAAAACGAAGATGAAAAGTCTCTCTCTAATATGAATCTTTAGAATTAATTATTGCTTTCTTTGCATCTCTGAGTTTGGTTAAATTTCCAATATACCCTAAAGAAAACATGATGTCTTGTATTGCTTCTAATAATTCTAAGCTAACACTTACAAACTCCATAGAGTAATAACCTCTTTTATCCTTAGTTATACAACCGTCTGAATTAAGATAACCGGCTATTAACTATACTTTTTTATTCCAAGAATTATACTTAGACCATTCTGGTAAATATTTTCCGTTTGCATATTTTCCAAAATTATTAGTCAAATAATCAGCTAGTTCTTTATACACGAAACTACATTCAATTGTATTGTCTCTTACTCTACAATAAAACGATTTACCAAATAGTTCATATACAATCTTCTTATACTGTTCATAGAAATCTATTTCAGACTTGTTAAATACAACGTATATTCTACCGTTTTTTTCACACCGACCATCTCCTAACCACGTTCCTACAAAGAACCAAAAGTTACTATCTCCTATGAATTCTTCTACTGAACAATCTCTATAATTGTTATATATATTAGGTACCTTTATCCAATCTCCAGTATTAACATTCTACGCTCTAACAAAATTAAAATCAAATAAGTCTTCACTAATAGTTCCATTACCTCTTCTAGTGTTTTGACTTATGTAGATCGGATGTTCTTTGGTAAATGTAGTAGTTCTATAAGTATTAGATACTTTAAACTTGAAAGTATTTTCGTTTTCTACATAGTATCTTTGAAGATTGTGTATGTTTACTAATTTTCCATCTTTACTTATGAGCTTATTGGTTAAACTAACATTCTCTACATTTATTAAACCTTTATCTGTAAGTACTTTTTCTCCAGGTGTTAAACACCCCATTATATACAAACCTACAGGAGGATCTTTTACAGGATGCTCCCATATAACTATAGATCCAGTAGGATCATCGTTTTTATTTAGAGGATAATGAGTAATATCTCCTGTCTTTTTCATTAACCATTTAAGACTTCCGTTAGATTCCCATATTAAATCACCAATTTGTTTACGGTTCTATAATAGTTTATTGGTACGTATCTTACCTAATTGTTCCTATAGCTCTTTTTTAGGGAATATATTACCATTAAATTCCAAGCAAGCTTCAGAGGGAGTAATAGGACGCTCCGCTACATATCTATCTACTGCTATAGAACTGGTAGAGTGCTCGATTACTTTACGTCTTTCTTCAAGTATATATTGCTTAGCAGGCGATATCAGAGTATTGCCGTCGTCATCCATATAAAGGCGTTTACCATTACTATCGCGCACGTCTAAATTAGTATACTATGGAACAAAAAAACCACATTCAGTATTAGCTACATTCTCATCCCATATATTAGGTAAAGGTAAACAATTATAACCTTCGGGGTGATAGAACATATCCTTAAGAGTAAAAAAGTTGCTATCTTCGTCTCCTCCTGTACCATATGCCACCATCAAGCCAAAAGCTCTACCATCTATCTCTACAGAAGGCCTAGCAATCTACCATGCTGCAGATAATTCTTTGAAAGAACCTGCTTCTTCAAACATGATTAAATTACTACGCTTTCCTCTCACAATATCGGGGTTATCTTTTAAGGTAACACCAATAATTTCAGACTTATAACCTACTTCAATCTAATTACCATATTCGTCTTTTACCCACATACCAGCTCTACGACGCAACTAAGTATTTACAGTACGCTTTTTACCCCAAGCAGTATGCTCATCTATAAAGTCCATATAGTTCCAAGACTTAGTAAGTACGCCGTCATCAGTAAGATACTACTTATTCGAGGCATACACGTAGGAAGAGGAATTAGGTATTAAATAGTAGTTACGACATAACATTGAAGCTGCTTTATAACTGTAACCCCGCCGTCTACTCTTTAGCACACATAGATGTTTACCTTGTTCCTAAGCTTCTTCAATAGTCTAGAAATAGTAATAGTCATAATCCCAGAAATCGGGAAATGTGACTTCAGAGGTTGATTTTACTTTACCATTTATCTCTTTATTAACAATTCTAAGTATAGGGCAATAGTTTAAATAAAAATAGTTATACCCACTAATGAAGTCACCATCATCAGCAGTATAACCATTAATGCATCTATCCTACTCTGTAGTCCAGTATGACATATATTCTGAAGTACCTTTAGGATACTAACAATACTAGCCAGTCCTAATATACGTTAAGGCTGGCTAACGGAATTTATCAGAAAACTTTATCTTTTTAGTAAAATCAATCATGTTTGTTCTTCCTTTTTTCTACTTCTCTCAAATATATAAGTCTATGACCTATCGTAAACATATTATATAAGTTACCTACTAAATTAGCTATACCACATAATATATAGTAATCAATGCCTGACCTTATTGCTACAGAGCTAGACCCAATAGCCGCAAATACATATGTAGTAAGTAAGAATAACTTTAAATTATAAATTAATTTCTTTTTATTGATATGCATAATATGGAAAAGTTATAATAAAAGGGGCGCGTTTCACAACGAACCCCTTCATTTAATTCTAGTGAGGCTTATACGAGAACTCCTCACAACTCGCCGACTTACGATTCGGACCTTGATTAGCTGTATTTACTGTTAATTACTCAGTAAGTGACTTAGGTAGATACGTTGTATCCGCGCGATACTTCTGTTTTGTTAAGCAGCTTGCTTGCGGTCAAGCTGCTTTAATTCGTATTCCCAAATATAACCTTTACAAGTTTTAGCTTCACCTTTACAAACTCTTCTAATTGATTTATCGTCCGTGTTTACACTATTTGCAGCTTCTTCAACGCTATTGAATCTGGTAATGAAGTTGTGATCTTTATCATACTGAAGGACGTTGTATTTTTGTAAGGATTTCTTTATTTTTAATTTTTGTTCTTCAGACATTTTCTTTCCTTTATTAAAGGAAACCATTCCTTTAACCCATGTAGAATTTCCTTTATAAATTCTACCGTCGCTAGTATATCTAGCAGTAGAAGTTAATTCTATTTTTTTAAGTTCTTCTGGAATTCTATTTTTCTTTTCTTCAAGTTCTTCTAAGGTGTATGCCGCAATAAAATTATTACAAAATAAATGAATATAATTGTTATTGCACAATCTTCCAATATTAGCTCTACTCAATCCTGTAATATTAGCGGCATCTTTAATAGTCCAAGCATATATGTAGTATTTTTCTACATAATTATACATGTGCACTCTTTTACCGAATATTCCTTTAGAAATTAATTCTCGCGTATTCTTCGATACTTTTTTTCTTTGTTCAGGAGTCATTTTTAAACCAAACACTCCGTAATCACCACCTATTGTGCAATTATAACCTTTAGTATATGCTTCGTATTCTGCAATATATTTTATCTCCAGTTGATCTAACTTTTTGATTAGTTCTTTATTGGTAATATTTGGATCTGGTATAAATGACTCTAATAATTCTAAAGTAAAATTATGCCAACCGTATTTCCAAATAGCTCTATATAAAGGTAAATCTAACTTATGATTTTGTATATTACGTAGATGATCTTTTATTCTTGATCTTAATTTAACACTTTGACCAACGTAACATTTGCCATTTATATTATTTTTTATTATATATATCCCGGCTAATTTAGGATCAATGTCTCTATACGTCATATCCGCAAGTTTAAAAAATTAGTTGGGGTGGTAGGAATCGAACCCACTCTCACAGAGGTTTAGAATCTCCGGCACTACCGTTATGCAACACCCCAAAGGTTACGTGGATATTACTTTATCCTCCGTCCACGTTGCGGAGCAGGTGCTTATATAATTGACTTACACACCCGATAAGTCTTTAACCTATAACTCAAAACAAGCGCTTGATTCGCTTAACGATCTTCTTATACCAAGGCATTACTTTTTGTCTATTAGCTTCACATTCTGCAATTGCTTCAGTAATAGTCTTAGTTTCATCTGTAAGATCTAAAATTACATTAGGCATCATTGTTGCTTTTTCGTAATCAATTGTCTTTTCCATATCTATTTGTTTTAACGTATTAATAATTATTAGTTTATCTCTGTTGTTATTTACCAACATTCTAAGTAGGTAACTCAAACGGGTTAATCCTAGCATCACCTCTAACTTTCTTAGATTTCATACTCTCTTCAGCCTTAACTCTATCTTCTAAGTGTTCTATTGATTCAAGTACTTTATCTGCATTAGCCATACCTGCTAATAAATCTTTAATCTTCTTTTCGTTTAATTCTTCATCTAAAGAATCTTTATAGTAGGCACTAATACTATTTAGTTTAAGTCTGATATTGTTAAGTAACTGAAGAGTAGAAGTATTCTGTAAGAAGTTAAATTCATCTTCTGCAAGCTTCTCTTCTATAGTAAGAGAATAGTTAGGATCATTGAAGAACTGTTGCTTTAGTCGTCTAGCGCGTTCGTTCTCATCTATTATTGAAGTTACATACGGACTATTCCATTTGTTTTGTAAGACTATATAACTAAGTATGTCAGTAGCGTGCTTTTTATCTTTATCAAGTTCCCATACTTTTCTAAAAGCTGGTATCGCTAAAGCATCTTCATGTATCGTAACTGAACCTGCAAGTATATCAAATAGTTTCATTATGCAGAACAGCTATCGCAATCGCAACATTTTTGCTCACAACAAGAAATCTCTTTTCGTTTGTTATTATTTTGTATTTCTGATATAAGTATTTCCGCTAGATCTGTATTCTTACGAATTATTGCAACATCGTTAGTATGATAAAATGTAATTACAATATCACCTTCGTGTACTTCTTTTCCGTCAATAATACCGTCCTCAGTTATAATGATTATATTATTATAACTGATGTAATTTCTTTTAAGGACAACCGGTGTATCGTTAATTAATTTTATTAAAGCTCCTTCAACATTATAATATTTAACCATATTAATCTATATTAAAATTTATGTGTAATTTCTTTTTTAATTTCTCTAATCTTCTTTGTGCTTCTTGTAATGAACAATTAGGATCTACATACTCTTGGTTTATTAAGTAACGCCCTATCTTTCGTTCATAGTATTCTATCTCTCGTTCAAGCTACTACTTCGTCTTGCTCATTATCTATATCTTTTATGGGAGTAGTAATACTTTTACCATGATGAAACCCCCAACTAAGGAATACGGCATTGCATAGTACGTGATCTATATGAGGTAATCCACTTTCTTGATCCAGTAATTCTCCTTTATCTATAGCAGCTAAATGTCTTAGTAATGCTCCTTTGTATCTATTCCAGAAATTAGGTAGTTCTTGCCAGTTATTTTCTCCATATTTCTGAGCTCCCGTGCCTAGTATTTTACCCACGTTTTCTATTGTGTCTAAAGGTATTAAATCCATTCTAGATTTACCGTCATCATACTTCTTTGCACTCATTTATATCTTTAAAATATTTAGTTAAGTAATCTCCTATACATCCTGCAACCCAACCTGTTAAGTAAGCATGAGGTTCATTACCACTATCGTATGTACCACTTTGTTCACGTATTATCTGATAAATCGCATCTACTACATGGCTAGCTTCATGGCTTACTATATCTAATATAGTGGTATAGTCTCCCTCTTTTAAATATTCCATGTTAAGTAATACAAGACAACCTCTTTCACCTGTCTTTTTGTTTCTCGTGAGGTATGTAACTCCAGAAGCTGTCTCAGATATTGCTGGTTCCATATTAACAGGTTCTTCATCTTTATTTAGACCGTCTGTATCATAATAAAACTTAAATAGCTTTATTGCTTTCTTCATATCGTTCACGCTCCCAACCCATAGAGTCATTGGGTATAGATTACTATATTGTAATATCATCTTCTGCTAGTTTATATAGATTTGCAATCACTCTATTAGCTAATAAGTATAAGTATACATATAACTCATCAGTAAGTTTATATATCGCCGTAGGAGTTTCTATCTACGATAGACTATCTTTAAGCTATACTGTGCATTCATCTCTTTGCCCAGTAGGAAATGATAGATTGTAGTAGATTATGAGCTCAAGTAAGTCTTTTAGTGTATCTTTATTCGGTATTTTTTTTAACCTTATTATCTTCTTGCTCATATCTCTTTTTCATTTTAATTTTGCCAATATACGAAAGCATTAACGGCTTCTTATCTTCTTCAGATATCTTTCTACTTGCAAATAGAAAAGGATGATTACATATTACTCTTATTACCTAATAAGGTATATTATATTTGTTTGCTAGTTCAGTATATACAGATGTTCCAGTCTTTCTCTTCAGCTAATTTACTAACATAATACTTTCTACGAATTGCAGTATTAGAAACAACAAAATCTTCTTCCATCTTAACATTAAAAGAGTAAGATCTAACTGTATTTAAGATTACGCTTAAGTCATGAATTTCCTTATAGTTCTTACAGAAATCTATAGTAGCTATATCTCTTTCTTGAGAATAATCCTCTATTAGAGAGTGTAAAAGAGATAACTCTTCTTTAGAGTAATTCTTCTTTAGAGTTAACAGTATGTCGGATGATTTAGAATTATAAATATCAAGTATACTAGTGGTATCTGTAAATAAAGTAATACAGTTATAAGGTAATTCTTTCTTACAAATCTTATACCATAGTCTCTTAAATACATTATGACGCTTACTTACAATCATCGATCCTGGTGCTATTGTTTTAAACTTTAGTGTCATTTGTTTATCTTTAAAATTATACTTATTTGTACTCTATCTCCGATTATTTCAGGTATAAGAGCTGGATTAATTAACCACTCATCATCAGCTCTACCTTTTACTATTATACCTTTATCTTTGAATCTTCCAATATATCTACTGAGGTTATCTTTAGTAATACCTAAGGTAGCTTTAATATATTTTCTATTCTCTGCACTGATGATATTTTTAGTATAATCTGGGAGTTTAGGAGTGTTAACGTCTATATTCATTAGAACTGTTAACAACTCCATTTCCCTATTAGTTAATTGTAAAATACCATTTAGTGAAGTAAGAAACTCAAAGTAAAGGTCTTTCTTATCAATGGTTTTTACAAGTTTATTCATTAACGTCTTCCAGTATATTCTTAATATGTGTAAGTACCTTTTCTAGATTCTTATGAACAGTATCTGCCTCTACTACAGCGCAGTAAGGGATCTCGTTATCTGCAAACTTCTCGTGTACAGTCTTATTATCCGCTTCATACTGTTCGAGAAGACTATCAATCTCGTCGATAGCTAAACAAATCTTATCTTTTAGGCAATCACAGATACATTCGCAATCACATTCATCTTCAACTTCAATTAAAGTAAGATACTTACCGGCTACAAGATCATCGATGATAGACTTACTGTAGCTTATATACTTATACTTAGTATCTGTCTCTTCTTCAAAAGAGAAGATTTCAGAGTCTTCCTTACTATTCTCTAGAATGTCACCTTTCTTGAGTGAATCAAATTCTTTAACTACTTTATACTTCATAATTTAAATTATTTAGTTATTAATAATTGTTACATCTAAGTAAACGCAGATATGTTAAAAAGTTGCTAAATTTTAACACTTATTAACAAGGTATAAATAAAGGGCTGAATTAATCAGCCCTGCAACAACTATTAATACGCATTAATATGTTATTTCTTTCTTGCTATAATATCGTAACTCTTCACCAGCACGCTGTCTTTAAATAGATCAAACTCCTTAGCGAATTTCTTATTGTATACTACAGTATCACCTACTTCATAACCAAGATTGTTATATTCTGCAGGTATAGATAGTATAATACCCTCTCTCCATTCAGATTCTACTTCTTTAGTTTCGGTCTTAGTATCAAATTTTTCGTAGCCATCTACGTCTTTCTCACCAGTTCCTACTGCTTCTGTTATTTCTTTAGTAAGCTTAATTGGAGGTAATGGTTTAATCAACACATCCTTCAAAGGAATATACTTAAGACCTTCTAAAACTGTTTCTAGTACTTTATCTTCCATAATAATATCTTTCTATATTAAACGTATTATTTGTTGTTTTGTTCTTTTAATTTCAAAATATTTCCACCATTTGAGCAGCATATTGTAACAGCTTTGGTAGGGCACCAATCGCCTTTAAACGCACATCCGTCACAGCTGCCAATTGGGTTCTTCTCAATGTAATACTCTTTTCCTCTAATTGTAACAGGAGTATGAGTATTTATAAGCATTTCAAGATACTTATCTTTTACTTGCATCTTCAATGAATTCTCTGTATAAATCGTCAAAAACAATAGGAATTTGTTCATGCATTTTCTTAAGTAAGTCTAATGCCAATACTCTAATATCTGGATGAGCCGTACTATGGCATCTAAGCTTGAAGAAGTGCCTCCATTCACGTAGATTGGCTTTCATATTAATTTCTGTCTTCGTAGCATTAGGTAGTACATCTCTTGCTTCTTGCGCTTTCCATCCGTCTTCTATTAGATCAAAATAAGCTTTTTCAGAGTAAAGAAGACTATTAATAAACGGTCCATTAGCTACTTCATATTTTAGACTATACTCTCCTTCATCGTAGTTTGTGTGTGAAGGAATAATATATGTTATTTCGTGATTAAACCTATCTTTATTATAGGCACAATAACGTTGGCTCTCCATCGCATAGCTAGCCATTCTGTGTCTAGTAATTTCTTGTGCTATAGCTCTTGAACATGTAAACTTAACAGTAACATCTACAAACTCTAACACAGCTTCATGCTTACTCTCTATAAGACGTTTAATTAGAGCTTCGTCTTTACTTGAAGTACTTGAAGATTCTGACTTGTAGCAGGTACGGGCTACTGTTGCTATACGGTTTATAATCTGTTTTCCAACTAATTGATCTAATATCTCTACTTTTGGTTTAATTAATTTCATAAAGGTCGTTTAAGCTAAAATCTACTACTTGTTTTAATTCCTCTAATCTCTCTGAAGTAGCTCTAAGTTTTAAGTCTTCTCCTCTTTTTATAACGGCGTGATACATAGGAGATTCATACTCATCAAGCCACTTTCCTTTTTCCTATTTTCTACTTCTTGTATACCAAAGATATATATTTAGATCTGGTCTAATCGAAGCGTATTGATTGTTAAGATTATCTAGTAGTTCATCGTCTGTCATTTACTTACTTTCTTCAAAATAAAACCTTGAGTACATAAATCTGTAACTCCCCTAGTACATTCCTTTGAATAAAGGTCACAACCTTCACACATATGCTGTTTTAACTCTGGTACAAGCATGTATAGCTTCCCTTTATAGTGTGTATACTTACCTTTATAAGCTAATTCTCTATTCTTCATATTAATGCGTTATTTCTGAGTATTACCTATTACATAACCTAATAATAGACCTACTCCAAATATAATAAATAAAATAATAAATCTAATAAGTATAAATTCTTCTATATACATAGTAAGAGTATTAAAAAGTAATTAGTAAAGTAAGAGTAACTAATATGTTATTATCTGTATATACTGTCTATAACTGTCTTACTGCATAGACAGTAACGTATATAGTTATTGCATAGTTGTTGATGTTGTTACATTTTTAACATATTTTATCTTTTGTTATTAGTAATTTAGTAAAAATTCTTTACAAATAAATCGAACTAACGCTATTACTCTTACTATGTATTTAACATAATTTATAGAAGTTTATGAAAAATTAAAAAAAATATTTTTTTTATAAAAATATTTTATATATACGAATGCGAGGAACAAAAAATAGAGTATATCTACGTATGTATGAAACAATTTTACTTTATAGATGCGTAAGCAAGAAACACCCACAATTCACTTCCCCCTACCTGTGATCGCGAGGAAATACCCCATAGGTCTTCTCCTCACTGTCGTGCAATTGGCTCAATCCATACTCCGTTAGCATCTTTTGCATTAATTTAACATATATTCACTATGAAGTACAGAATCGACCTCTACATCAAAGGTGTCTGCAAGCAAGGCACCAATCTGATTGATAGCATTGATGAAGCTATCAAGTTGGCAAAACAAGTAGCTGCACATTATCATGGCTACACAATGATTGCAAGGGTACAAGCTTAAGGGCTTGTGCCTTTGCTTTACCATTGTCTAAAGGGTCAATTCATCTACTACTGATAGCGTTCACATTAATTAAAATCATCATATGGAATACATCGAAAACGATTTCACGGATGCTCTCATCGAGTTCTTTTGCGATGAGAGTGAAACATTAGACGACGAAGACGAGTAATCGTCTAATGTTCTAATTAGCTTCTATTAACCAAAATTTATCATATTATGTTCTACGTAGCACTAATTAAAGAACCAGGTTCTTTACCTGTAATTGTTGAACGATTTGAATTTAAGAGTAATGCCGACATGTACGCTTGCGCTTTACAGAGTGAGAAACAAACTCCTTACATTGTTTTAAAGGAACAGATAAGGAGTGATGAAGTAGCTATTGCCGATCCTATCATTTATGGGTCTATGCCTAATGAACAAGAGAGTCTTGAAGAATACATGGCTCTATATGACCAATACAATTGTGATAAAACAATAAAGATTATTGAAGTATTGGTACTATATGAAGACCTTAAGGAAGACTTTGCTAAAATCTGCATTATCACTAACCGTAAAATTGATGCTGGCGGAGGATGTATTGAACCGTATTCTTTTAGTAAAACTATACCTGTCGATGAGGTCAACACTTATCTGGACTTAAAAGGTAAAGAAATCACGATGAAAGAGTTAGACGAACTAAAGGTTAAGTAAGTAAACTATCGAGTATCAAGTACTATGTACTTGGTATTCGATATTTACCCCAACACAAAAGGTCCAAATCAAACTCCACAAACAGCGATTAGGAGAAAAAGAAATGAGTATCTTGTATCTAATATCCGCTATTAGGTACTTGATACTCATTACTAACACCGCCAAAGGCCCAAATCAGCCACTACTAACAGTAACTAGGAGGAAATAGAGAAAGAGTTTAGAGTTAGGTTGTGTAGTAAACCAACTCTCAATCATCTCCTCCTATCTACGAAAATTTCGTAGTTCATCTTTCTTTTTAATAAATAGCTATTATTCACCAAAAACATTATAACTATGGCACAGTATCGTTATGTATCGGCAGAAGTCTGCAAAGTCCAAGACGGAAAGCAGAATGCAGGTAAAGAGTTCTTAAGAGCTCAAATCAAGAATGTTAAGGCTCTTTATGAGCCAGCTCAAACATTTATGTGCTTTCAGGAGGACATTGTTGAAGCCTTGAAACAGTACATAGATGTATCTCACGGAGGAAAAGCACAACAAGCAACAGCAATACCAGCTGAATTCAATATCACTGGTTGTTGGTGCGATTACATTCCAGCAACGCCTTTCTACAAGCGTCACTTAAGTAATCATCAAGCTGTTCCTCCAAGTGCACAAAATCCAAAAGGCCGTCCTGAAATCAAAGCAGGAGAATTCGTAAGAGACAACGATGGTTGGGGTAATCCTATCGTATACAAAGCCTTACGAGTATTCTGTCAATATTATGTTGATGATGACGGCTCAAAAGTATGGATTCGAGGTTGTAGTCCTGAAGAAGCAGGACAACAAGCATTTGCAGCTTATTGTGTAGGTATCACTGAGAATCTTCAACCTCAAACAGTTGAACAACCAGAAGTAATTACCTACATGCAAGCTCCTTCTACTCAACCACAACCTCAGCCTGCTCCTCAGGTTCAGCAACCTGTTCAGCAACCAGCTCAACTACAATTCGTGCAGCAACCTAATCCTGCTCAATCTGGTGGACAATTTGCAGGTGCTCCATTCTAAGCACCAAGACCTAAGCAAGTCTATAAACTGCTTATACTTACTGGTAGGGTAGTTTAAACCAGTCGTGAGCTGTTTGGCAGTTATCACTCACATTAATTTACTGGACTCAGACTGTACAGGAAACTAATTCCGATTTATAAGTTTAGTGACAACTTAAAAGAAAGTGACAATCTGAAGAGACAGATATTTTAAACCCTTAAAAATATGAAACTGATAGACAAAATTATCTGGAAAGATGGCCACATAACACTAATCAATTCTGAAGAAGCTTATAGAAATCAATACGAAGTTATTACTGAAGACGGTATTGAATATCATTTAAAAATAGGCAATTCTGAACTTATTTGGTTAGCAAATTGTTGGATGGAAATCTAAACAAAACAAAGCCCGAATGTTGAAATAGGTAGACAATGAGGTCTTAAACACCTCTGACCATATGGTCGTGCAGGTTCGAGTCCTGTTTCGGGTACACGTACGTAGGTGAAAGAATGACACCTTAAGTTCATTCTTAGTTAAAGTACATTTAGCAGTACAAATATGCTAAATTGAAGTTACATTCAATTGTATGTAACCTGGTTAAGTTCACCAGTTATATAGCAACTAACTAAGGCAGGATACGAAATAACATGTAGCCTTTCTTCAATAAAGGTCCTGCATAAGGAGAAGCATCAATAGCATAACCAAGAAACGTTAATTCAGTACGTAATGCGCCTTATTCTGTTTATATTTAATCAAAAAACTAATAACTTCCCAAGTTATTGAGGGCACCAGTTTCTTATAATAGTATAGTTGGCAGACGTAAGGGCGTACTCAGCTGCCATGTGAAGCAATGTGTTGAGCATTGTGGACTGATAGAGAACGTGTGAGATTCAGGCTATGCGTCACGTGGTTATAAGTTTTAGGTGTAAAATACAAAATAATCAATTATGAAAGATTATATTGAATCAGCACTTTGGGGTCTTACATTTGCTGCAATATTCATTATTGGTGCATTACTTTACTGGTGAAATTATCTTCAAAACATATTTCGCAAAGTAAGTATTCTCTGAAATGCAATTATTCCTCAGCAGTTGTGATAACTCCGTTTTGACCACGTAGTAGTAAGAGCAGTATGACTGTATAAATAGTTAGGTAGCGCTAACACTCTTACTCTTTTCTTTTAATGCACTCTCTATTTATTAGAGACCTGTGACAAGTCAGGAATATCAGATAGCTACTGATAATGCAGAGTCAAAGAACTACGTAGTAACCGCGTAACAGTTCTTACACGCGGTAATACAAATATGTAAGAACACACGTGTGTATCCTCAGTATGAAGTACAGCTACAAAAGTGGCAGCGTATGGATTACTGAGGATTTTATTTAGATTATTAACTAATTAACTTCATATCAAATGGAACACAAGATAAGAGAAATATTCGAGCATAACGGCGAGTGGTATCAGTGCATAACAGATACCACTGATGATAGTTGCAATAATTGCTTTTTTCAAAAGAGCTGTAGCGACATCACAGGTGATTGTAGTTCAATTGTAAGAAGCGACGGTAAAAGCGTAGCTTTCAAGAAACTTAAAAAGGTCGGAGAGCCTTATGAATACTGCATTCAAGATTTGGGAATAATACTACAAGAGTATATCCTTGCAAATCCAAGTTATACATGTGATGATAACAAACGTGTATTT
>CASEDN010000083.1 GCA_949286645.1 uncultured bacterium | reverse complement strand
CATTTTTTAATGAATTAAAAGTAGAAGTTATTGAAAGTAATGATACTACTGCTAAAACTTTAATACTTGGCAAAGAAAAAAGTATAGATGAGGCTTGCTTAGCTTTAAAGATATATCTAGGACACATAGAAGAATTAAAAGATAAATGTGACTATATTTTAGTACCTAGAATATATTCTCTAACTAAATCTGAGCAAGTATGTACTAATTTTAACTGTCTATATGATTTAGTAAAAAATACTTTTAAAGATATAAAAATTCTAAATTATAATATCGATGTTAAACATTATCATAGTGAAAAAAATGCTTTTTTAAAGATTGGTAAAGAATTAGGTTTTAGTATCTTACAAGCTCTAGAAGCTTATAATAAAGCTAAGCAAATAGAAAATAATTATTATAAGAATGAAGAAAAAAAAGCTAAAGAGGAATTGAGAACTAACAAAACTAAAATACTTCTTCTAGGACATCCCTATATTTTGAACGATAATTTAATAGGGAAAAGTATCATAAATTATTTAAAGAAGAATAACATCTCTTTAATTTATAGTTATCAAATACCTAGAGATTTAATAGACTTTAATTGTAATAAAATATCTACTAAAATACACTTTACTATGAATAAAGAACACCTAGCAGCTTTTAATTATTTCAAAGATAAAGTAGATGGTACTATTATTTTAACTGCCTTCCCTTGTGGGCCAGATTCACTTTCTAATGAGATGATTTTAAGAAAAAGAAAAAAACATCCAACTCTTTTATTAAGTTTTGAAGACTTAACCAATAATACTGCTGTAATTACAAGACTAGAGAGTTTTTTAGATATGTTAAAAGGAGGAATTCACTTATGAAACAATTAGTTGCATTTCCTCAATTGGGTAATTATTTTAATCCTTTTAAAAAACTAATAACTAATACAACACATTTAAAAGTAATTGAAATGCCTAAGATAACCAAAAAAACTATTGCATTAGGTAGTAAAAATTCCCCTGATACAGTATGTGTTCCTTTTAAATATAATTTAGGTAATTTTATAGAAGCACTTGATAAAGGGGCAACAGTTCTATTTCAAGCCGGTGGTGGTTGTAGATATAGATATTATGCAGAAGTACAAGAAACCATTTTAAAGTATCTTGGTTATAAATTTACAATGTATCAAATAGCGGAAAAAGATCATGCTCGATTTGGAGAACTTTATAAAACTATGTTAAAACTAAATCCTTATCTTACTAAAAGAAAATTAATTAAAGAAATTATAAGTACTCTTCTTTATATTTACTATCTAGATAAAATAGATATATTTATTAGAAATAGAGTTGGTTTTGAAAAAGATAAAAATAGTTTTAAAAAAATTAAGGATGAATTTATTAAGAAAGCTAACATTGAAAATAGTATTATAAGACTAAATAGGCTTTATAGAAATACTAAAAAACAATTACGAAAAGTTCAAATTGATAAACCTAAAAACTGTTTAAAAGTAGGTATAATTGGTGAATTATATACAGCAATGGAACCATTCTCTAACTATGAACTTGAAAAATTACTAGCAGGTTTTAATATTGAAATAAAAAGATTTACTAATCTTAGCTATTTATTATGGCAAAAAAAAATAATGGGATGGTATATGAAGTTTAGGATTAGGAAGTACTGTAAATATACACTAGGAGCAGATGGACTTGATAATGTGTATAGAGTCTACTGGTTAAAGAAACATAAATATGATGGTATTATTCACACAAAACCTACAGGTTGTACTCCTGAAATAGGTGCTATGCCTATTATTATGAATATTGCTAAAGATAATAATATGCCTATTATATTCTTATCTTTTGATGAACAAACAGGAGTTGAGGGGTTAAATACGAGAATAGAAGCATTCTATGATTTATTAAAACTTAAGAAGGAGGAAGAAAATGGAAGCAAGTCTAGGAATTGATATAGGTTCTATTTCTACAAAAGGAGTAATACTTGATAATGATAATAATATACTAGCTTCTACTTATCTATGGACTGAAGGTAATCCTATTAAAGCAGTGAAAAATGTATTAAAAGATTTAGAAGAACAAATAGATACAGAGGTAAAGGTAACTTCAGTTGGCACCACAGGTTCTGCTAGAAAACTTATTGGAACAATGCTTGGAGCAGCAAGTATAAAAAATGAGATAACAGCCCATGCTATAGGTACTTTATCAAAGTATCCTGATATAAGAACCATATTAGAAATAGGAGGACAAGACTCTAAGATAATTCTCTTAGATAATGGAATAGTTACAGACTATGCTATGAATACATTATGTGCTGCTGGAACAGGAAGTTTTCTATCTAGTCAAGCCAAAAGATTAGGACTTGATGTAGAAGACTTTGGTAAGATCGCTCTAACTAGTAAAAATCCAACTAATATCGCTGCCAGATGTACAGTCTTCGCAGAATCTGACTTAGTTCATAAAATACAAATGGGTTATAAAAGAAATGATATTATTGCAGGACTTTGTTACAGTGTAGCAAGTAACTATCTTAACAATGTTGGTAAAGGTAAAAAGATAGAAGGACCAATAATATTTCAAGGTGGAGTATCAAAAAATATTGGCGTAAAAAAGGCTTTTGAAGACTTATTAAAAGAAGATATTATCGTAGATGAAAATGGTCATTTAATGGGAGCGATAGGAAGTGCTATCCTGGCAAGAAAAACAGGTATTAAGAAAGAGTTTAATTTTAAAGTAAAAGATGCTAACTTTGAAACAACAGGCATAGAATGTAAAGGTTGTCCTAATCACTGTGAGATAATTGTAGTAAAAAAAGATAATAAGATATTAGATTACTGGGGTAATAGATGTGATAAAGGAGCTTTAAAAGTAAAAGAATAATGATTTATCTGATAGAAACCCGTTTCATGGACAAATTAGAAACGAGGTTTTTATATGGGAAAATTAAAAGGACTGTCCTCTGTAAATTACAGATTACAATCCTCTAATTAATACTAATTTTAAACTGTCGAATTTTGGGGGCAGCTTATGATTACCATTATTATTTTAAAGTGAAAGGATCATTCTTCGTACCATTACCCCCTGTTATTATTACATCTGATTTCAAATTTAAAGATATTTTAATACCTAAAGGTCCTTGATTATTAGTATAACCAGGTCCTGAAGAACCATTATCACTGACACGATTTATATATTCAGAACCAGCCCCTTTTGTTAATAGCCAATAGTAACGAGTTAAACCTGAACTTGTACTTTCCCCTTTTAAAGCATATCTTTCAAATTGACTTGACATTAATTCTCCATATCGCAAAAGCCCAACTTTAGCATTAGTACTTGTTGCATACTCTGACATATTTGTATCTGTGTATTTAGCTAATTTATATGAATTACGAGTTTCTATTCTTCCTAAATACCAGGTAGTATTATCTTCTATCATATTAACTTGATCACTTGTTAAATAACCATTACTTGGATTTAAATAGTCATTATTTAAAAAGGTACCTATAGTATTACTACTAGAAAAAACATTATCATCTCCAAAATAGATAGTGACAAAGCTTCCATCATTCTTTAGAGGTTCCGCATTTGTTATTTTAGTTAAGCCACTACTCTCATGACTTACTATTCTATATAAATTATTTTCTCCTGTCCCGAATCTTATATATTCTCCACTGTACCTTGTATTAAGAAGTGTTCCTGATAAATCAGTATCATTATCTCCTTCTAAGCGATATGGATTATCCTTTGTTCCAGAACCACTTGCTACTCTTATCTCTGGCTTTAAATTTATCGCTGGTCTAAAGCCCAAATTATTATCATAAGTATAATTGCTAGTACTTCCATCATAACTAACACGATATAAAATATCTTCATTATATGGAGTTAGTGTCCACCAATAAAGCCCATTATTTAAATATCCATTACTAACAGTTGTGCCATTATAACTCATTGTATATTCATATAGATTTAGAAGACCTACTGGAGATGTTACCATCGTTGTTTTAGGTGGTTTATCTGTTGTTGTCATCATGGTTGCATTCCATTCACTATCCATCTTTATAAAGTTTTCAGGGTCCCTTAAATTATATAAAAATCCATCTACACTTTCATCGTTTAACCATTCTTTAACATTACTTCCTTCAAAGGCAGTACTATCACAACCAAAAGCAATTGCGCTTATATCCCACTCTGTCACTAGTTTTACACTATTGTCACTTGTATCTATCGATACTGCTCTCCATAATTTACCACTGTACCACACATAGTTATTTGGATTTTCTCCTGTTATAAAAGTTTGTTCACTATCACTTGTATTTATATTATTAGCACTATCTGCAAGTAATACTTCTGCAAGTGGTTTACCTTTTGATTGTTTTGCCTCTATTCTAAGTTTTCCTTTAAATGTCTTTCCACTTGCTTCTTCCGTTGTAGCATCATAATCTATCCATATTCTTAAGGTATAGTTAATAGTTTGATCTGCCTCTATTGTACCTGTATCTACTATTCT
>CASEDN010000082.1 GCA_949286645.1 uncultured bacterium | reverse complement strand
CGAATACTTTTCTTTTAGCTAATTGATCCATTTCTAGTCCATGTCCCCTGATTGTTCCTCCTTAATTAGTTATCAAAAAAGTGACCAAAAAATCTATTTGTCATATTATCATTATTTACAGTTTTCTTTTTAGGTGATACAAAATTATCTACCTCATCGATACTAAACATATTTATATCTTTTTCTTTTAACATACAATCTTTATCAAAATATTTACATGCACCTAAAGCACTTGTATATTTATTATGTCTTGCACCTATTTCTGTTATATTAAAACAATTAGATATACTACCCAACGTTTCTTCAACTACATAGTTAAATCCCGCAAGTTCACTAATACCACCTACTACAATTATATAACTTATTTCTCTTTTTGTTAAGCGATTTATTTCATTTTTTGCAAGTTTTAATATTTCTTTTATACGTGATTCGATTACTTCCGATATTTGCATTTGATTTATAGTTAACTTTTTGCTTTCTTTATTTGTAATAACAACACTTGCATTACTATCAGCATATCTAGAAGAAGTTAAAGCAAAAGTTTCTTTTAATTTTCTCGCTTCTTTTAAATCAACTTTATAAATAAAAGAAATATCTTTATCAACACTACTACTTCCAATAGGAATATATGAATTCTTAATCATTATTCCTTTATTAAAAACACCTATACTAGTAATATCAGTACCTACATTAATAATTACACCCATCTTACGATCAAGTTCTTTAGTTGACACAGTATAATAATCAGCTTGAGTATTATAAATAATATCCGTTATATCAAGACCAATACTTCTAACAATATTTATAAATGGATATATTTCTTCTTTAGGTGAAGTTGCTACTACCGCTTTTAAAAATAATTTTTTACCCGTTTCATTTAATGGATTAATAACACTTGCTTCATCATCTACTGTAAATGATATTGGCAAGCAACTAACCAATTCCCTTGTTTCATCATAAGAATTTAAAACAGTATCTTTAATAACAGCCTCTATATCTTTTCCACTAACTTTTTCACCTTTAATATTAATTAATCCAGTTTCAATTGTCATACTAGCTCTATTAGCAGGCAAAGTAAGTATTACTTCTTTTATCTTCATACCTATTTTTTCTTCTGTTAATTTAATCGCATTTAACAAAGAAGTTTTTAATTTCTTTTCATCATAAATTGTATTTTTCTTTAAGCCTAATGTTTTAACAGAGGTAGATGCTAAAATGTGGTAATTATTATTATAAGCATTTATTACTACAAGTTTTATTTCACCATTACCAATATCAAGACCAGTATATATATGATTCATGAGTTAACATCCCACCTTTCTTTCATTAGCTTTTTTATTCTTCAAATTATCATCTTCACTTATAATAATTATACATAATTAATATATTTTTAACAAGTTTTTTTACAAACTAATAAATAGTAAAAGTAATACCAAATAGATATTACTTTAGAACTTAGGACTTAAATTAAGAATTATTTCCATATTATCATTAATAGGCGTCCCTGCTCCAATACTTTGTCCCGTAACATAACCATTACCTTCTAATTTAACACTAATACCTAAAAGTTTTAATAAGTCTTCTGCTTGTTTACTAGAAAGACCACTAACATCTGGAACAGTTAAATTACTATCATTAGTAATGAGGAACACTCTTGTACCTGCTGTTACTTTATCTCCTTTAGAAGGATATTGCTTAATTACTTTATTGCCATTACCTATAGCAGTTACAGAAATACCCACACTTTCTAACTCAGACTTAGATGAAGTAACATCTTTATTTTTATAAGATGTAAGACTATATTCAGTTAGTTCTTCCTCATTTGTTGTTTCAGGATCAGTTCCATAATATTTACTTATATTAACAACTATATCTTTAATAGCTTTCCAGATAACATTTTGTTTGCCTCCACCTGGTCTTTTAACTGAAGCATATATGATTACTTTAGGATCATCTTTTGGATAAATACCTGCAAAAGAAGAGATAATATCTGACGCTCCTGTTAGGTAACCTCCACCATTTTCATCAGCTATTTGAGCAGTTCCTGTTTTACCTATCAAATTATAGCCTTCAAGACGATAACCTGCACCTGTCATACCAGGTGTATTAACTGTATCCCACATTAAATCTTTAATTTTATTAACCGTAGTTTCACTAGCTACAGTATCTACTTCTGTTCTTTCTCCTTCATAAACAGATTCACCTGTATCAGGATCAACTATTTTTTCAACGATATAAGGCTTTAACATTACTCCTCCATTTGTAAGAGAAGTTAAAGCTTGAATATTCTGAATTGGTGTAGTTGTAATACCTTGACCAAAACCAGCATTAAATATTTCTGTCTCATATTTAAAATCAAGTTCTCCAGGATTTTCATTAGGTAATTCAATTCCTGTCTTTTTACTGAATCCTAACTTTTTAAAATAACTTCTAAGAATATCTGCTGATAAGTGACGATCAATTAAATTAATAACTCCAACGTTACTAGATAAAGCAAACCCCCTATCAAAACTAATATCTCCCCAACCTGCTCTATTCCAGTCACCTATTTCTGTCCCATCAGTTGTTACATAAGTACCAGAATGATATGTCTCATTACCATTATAAACACCCTGTTCCATAGCTGCCATATAAGTAAATATTTTCATAGTTGATCCTGGTTCATAAGGACTAGAAACGTTCATATCTAAGTAGTTAGTAATATCTCTTTTATTAGGATCAAATGAAGGAGATGTACTTGATGCTAGTATTGCTCCAGTCTTAGCATCTGCTATCATTATAGTAAACCATTCATAGTTATAGTTAGCTTCTGCCTCACTTAAAGCTTGTTCTACAAAAAACTGAATACTACTATTAATAGTTAAGTATATATCTTTACCATCACTTGCTTCTTTACTTATTTCATTGGTTCCTGCTATTTTATAGCCTCGCAAATCTTTTTGATATGTAGTATAACCATCTTCTCCTTTTAAAGTTGAATCATAATACTGTTCTATTCCCATTTCTCCTGTCATAGTAGTTTCTTCACTACCATCTTCATTTGTAGTAATTTCTTCTTTGGCATAACCTAAAACATAAGAAGCAAAATCCCCTTTAGGATAATATCTTTTAAAACTTTCTATAAAATCTATTCCTGGCAATTTTAGCGCTTCTATTTTCTCTTTGGTAAGCTCAGTAAGTCCCTTGCCCGCACTACCAAACTCAGTTTGATAAACTCCTTCTTTACTTAAATATTTTAGGATTTCTTCTTCACTAACACCAAGGATAGGAGCAAGCTCTCTAGCAGTTTTTTCCTTATCTACTACATGTTGTGGATTATCTTCATCAGTAGTTCTAGATGGAGAAAGATATGCAATTAACTTATATGAAGAAACATTTTGTGCTAAAGCTTCTCCATCACTACTATAAATATTACCACGTTCTGCTTGAATAATATCCGTTTTAGTAGTACGCTGTTTCGCTAAAGCTTGTAAATTAGTATCATCAATTTCCTCTGCTAAAGCAAGCTGAGTTACTCGTACAACCATTAAAGCAAACAAAAAAAGAGAAGTAATTATTAAAAGTTTACTATATCTTATGTCATTCTTTCTTCTCTTTTTTCTTTTCAAGTTTACCACTTCCTATTATTCATCGATATTCTTAATGTTATCATTATTATAACTTAATCCTTGTTCTTTGGCAACTTCTTCTATTTTATCAAGTGATGCTAACTCATTTATTTTCATAGATAAACTCTCATTAGTTTTAGTCTGTTCACTTATTTCTTTTTTAGTTTTCTCAACTTCAAAGTTTATTTTAGACAAAGTTGCTTTAGAAAAGACTATTGTTAGAGGTGCACTAATCGCCAATACTAGTGCAAACGTATAAATAAGACGCTCAAACTTACTCATCTTAACTCTTTTTACTACTTTTCTCTTAGCCATAAGTGTCCCTCCTATTTTATTCTTTCTATTACTCTAAGTGTAGCAGAATGAGCTCTATTATTTAAAGCTAACTCTTCACTACTAGCTTTTATTCCTTTTTTAGTAATTAATTTAAAGTCTGGTAATTTATCTATAGGTATATTAGGTAATCCTTTAGATAAAGGATCTATCTCACACATTTCATTAAACTTTTTCTTAACTATTTTATCTTCTAGAGAATGAAATGTTATAACAGCAATTCTTCCTCCAATATTTAACATAGATAAACTATCATCAAGAGATTTCTTTAAGACGTTTAATTCATCATTAACTTCTATTCTTAAAGCTTGAAATATTTGTTTAGCAGGATGTTTTTTAACTCTCTCCTTATAAGGAACAGAGGATTTAATAATATCTACTAATTCTAAAGTAGTTTCTATTTTCTTAGTCTCCCTATACTTAACAATATTTCTAGCGATAGATGATGAAAATTTACTTTCACCATAGTCTTTAAAGATTCTTTTTAATTCATCATAACTATAAGTATTAACTATTAATTTAGCATTTAACTTATTATCTTTATCCATCCTCATATCAAGGGGAGCATCAAATCTATAAGAGAAGCCACGATAGTCTTCATCTAACTGAGGACTTGATACTCCAAGATCATAAAGAATAGCATCTACTTTTTCTACACCTAATGATTTTAATTTATCTTTAGCATAGACAAAGTTAGAATCAATTATTTGGAAGTTATTACCGATAGTAGAGAGTTTATCTTTACTATAGGCAAGTGCTTCCTCGTCTTGGTCAAAGGCGAATAGATACCCATTTTTAATTCTTTTTAAGATTTGACTACTATGTCCTGCAAAGCCTAAAGTCATATCAACAGCAATACTGTTATCTTTTAGATTTAAGGATTCTACTGTTTCATTAAGTAATACTGATTCATGCATTATATCTTCTCCTCAAATAAGTTTTCAGCGATATCGGACATTTCATCATTACAAGAACTCATAAACTCATCAAATGCTTCCTCATCCCATATTTCTAACCTATCTCCCGTTCCTACAATTACACATTTTTTAGATAGATTAGCATAACTAACAAGGGAACTTGGAATATTAGCTCTTCCCTGTTTATCAAGTTCAATGGCAGTAGCACCAGACATAAAGAAGCGCGTGAAAGCTCTAGCATCTTTTTTAGTAAAAGGTAAGCTTTCAAGTTTTGTAACAATGTGGTTAAAAGTATCATTAGGATAAACATAGATACAATGCTCTACACCACGAGTAATAACAAAGTCTTTACCTAATATATCACGATATTTAGATGGTATAGCAATTCTACCTTTATCATCGATATTATGATGAAACTCTCCTATAAACATATTTATCCCCCACTTTTCCCCACAGTCTACCACTGCTTAATTATATGTTACACAAAAACATAAAAAATGTAAATAAAATAAAGAAGATTTAATTAGACAAATAAAGCATTTGACAAGAAAAGTGTAAACAAAAAGAAAAAGACTCTTGACAAGAATCTTTTTCTTTAATTATTTATTGTAAAGTAATTACAAAAGGATTTTGTAAGGTTCCATCTCCACTTGTTATAATTACATTTTGTTTTATGTTTAATGAAGGGCGTATACCATTTCTTATATTAGAAGGACCATGGTAACCAACATTACCTAAATAATCTACTTCATAAAGATAAGATGCATTATATGGTGTTAAAGTCCAATAAGTTGCAACACTACCTGTTCTATTAAACTGCCCTGCCATTAACTCTCCAATTCTAAGCAAGCCTACTTTTGCTTGTGTTACATTTGATGTTACAACCATTCCGTTAGCATCTGTATATTTTGCAAGCTTATAAGAAACATTATCTCCTACTGTTCCTAAATACCAGGTAGTATTATCTTCTATCATATTATTAAAGTCAGCACCTACATAATTTGTTAGATATTCTCCATTCAAGAAAGTTCCTATTGTATTTGTACTTGAAAAATTTATGTTGTCACCAAAAAAAGTGGTTCTAAAATTTCCAGAATCTTTTAATGGTTCGGCACTAGTTATCTTAGTTAATCCTTCTGTTTCATGACTTACTATACGATATAAATTATTCTCACCTGTTCCAAATCTTATGTATTCTCCACTGTATCGTGTGTTAAGTAATGTCCCTGAAATATCAATATCATTATCTCCTTCTAATCGATAAGGATCAGTTTCAGTTCCATTACCATCTACTATTTTAACGGTAGATTTTAGATTTATCGAAGGACGAACGCCACGCCTACGATACGAATAAGCAGTTGAGATATTTCCATTATTATCAACAATACGAATGTCAGATGTATTATAAGATGTTAATGTCCACCAACAAAGTCCATTATTTAAATAGCCATTTATATCTCCGTTATTACTAGACTGATATTCATATACATTTAAAAGTCCTACAGCATGATTTACTGGTGCCCCATTAGGTCTTTCTATACTTCCTAACTCTGTTGCATCTAATGTAGCATTCCACTCAGCATCAGTTACAATAAATTTATCTGGGTCTCTTAAATTTCCTAAGAAACCATCTACACTAGTATCATTTAACCAAGATTCCATATAACTTCCTGCATAATTGGTTTGATTACTAGAATTATATGAAATTGCACTTATATTCCACTGAGTTACTAACTTTGTTGTCTTTGCTTCATTATTTACAGACACTGCTCTCCATAACTTTCCTGAGTACCAAATATAATTATTAGGATCTTCTCCTGTTATAAATGTATCTGTTCCATTATCGTAAGTACTTCCTCCAGTAAGATTTTCTATAATGGTTGTAGCAAGATCATCTCCTGCTGATTGTTTTGCCTCTATTCTAAGTTTTCCTTTAAATGTCTTTCCACTTGCTTCTTCCGTTGTAGCATCATAATCTATCCATATTCTTAAGGTATAGTTAATAGTTTGATCTGCCTCTATTGTACCTGTATCTACTATTCT
>CASEDN010000081.1 GCA_949286645.1 uncultured bacterium | reverse complement strand
TAAATTATTATCTTGCTGTAATATTCTAAAAATCTTTACTAACTCATTTGTAATGGTTCGTCTATCTATATTAAATTTAATGGCTAAGTCTTTGATAGACATTGGTTTGTTATTTAAAGCGCCAGTATAATATTCTAACATAGATAATTGGTTATCAGATAGAGTACTAGACTTAATCAAAAAATAATTTTCACGGTCTTTAATAATGTCTTCATAATTAGGGAAGAGCTTTATAACTTCACTACTTTCACTAGTATTTAACTTATCAATTATTTTAAGAAACTCATCAACACTACATTTATGCTTAGTAATAATTTCTTCTTTAGATAAATATTTATTATCTTCTTTCTTTAAGTATAAAGAAATTATCTTATATTCATATTTAGTAAATATACCAGTATTAATATCTTCCTTAGGAAAAAGTATCTTTTTAATAGTTGCTTTTATATGAAATAAGAATGGAATCTTAATATCTTCAGTATATGTATCTAAAGCTTTATTAAAAATATCATTAATAATAGTATCATTGATTTCAATATTCTCTTTCTTTAATTCTTCTTTTATTTTATCTTTAAAGAAATCACTTCTTTTACTATTTCCATTTTTTAATTCATTTACTAATTCTGAATCTTTTGCCATTTAAATTCCCCCTAACTAAGTATATTATATCTAAATTTTAAAAAATATGCTATACTTAATTAAAAGAAAGGACTGATTTTAATGAATATAAAAATTGAAAGAATTAATCATCTGATTATGGAAGAAGTAAGTAAGATATTAATGTTGGAAGTAAAAGATGAGAGATTTGAGTTTGTAACTGTTACTGATTGTGATACATCTAATGACTTAAGTTATTGTAAAGTATATGTAACTGTTTTAGAACAAGAAAAAAAAGAGGAGACTCTAAAAGCTTTAAATAATGCTTCTAGTTTTATAAGGGGGGAACTTGCTAAAAGAATAGAGATAAGAAACATTCCTGAACTTAAATTTATATATGATGAATCGGTTTTCTATGGAGAGAAGATTGATAAGATTATAGATGTAATAAATGAGGAATAAGATGAATTATAAGATCTTAGTTAATAAAGAGTATCCTTATGATAAAGGGATATTTAGTAATGTTACTTTAAAAAGAATAAGAAATGATATGGGGGAAGAATATTTATTAGAAAAAAAGACTTTAAAAGCATATCTTGATTTAAAAAGAGACTTAGAAAAAGATAATATTAAAATAGTTATAAATAGTGGTTATAGAAGTATTGAGGATCAAATAGATACTAAAAATAAATATCTTAGTATCTATGGGGAAGATTATACTAATAAGTATGTAGCAGAACCTGGCAGTTCTGAACATCATACTGGACTTTGTTTTGATATAGGTATAATAATTGATAATAAAGTAGTTGATGAGTATGATGATTTAAAACCATATATGAATATATTTGAAACAATCATAACTAAATTAAAAGATTATGGTTTGATACTTAGATATCCTAAAGGTAAAGAAAAAATAACTGGTTATAGTTATGAACCTTGGCATTATAGATATGTAGGTAAGAGTACTGCTAAAATAATTATGGATAATAACTTAACATTAGAAGAATATAATGAACTTTATAATAAAAGTGGTGTCTTATTAGTAAATAAACCTAAAGGTTTAACTTCAAGAGATGTTGTTAATGAAATAGGAAGAGTTTTTGATACTAAGAAAGTAGGACATAATGGCACACTTGATCCTTTAGCAGAAGGACTGCTTGTAATTACTATTAATAAAGCTACAAAAATAAATGAATTATTAACATGTTCTGATAAAGAGTATATTGCAGAAGTAAAAGTAGGATTAGAAACAGATACTTTAGATTTAGAGGGGAAAATAATAAAAACAAATAATAAAAAGATATCTAAGAGCATGTTAGATAGTTTGTTTAGAAAATTTCCAAGAGAGTATATGCAGGAAGTTCCTAAATATTCGGCGATTAAAGTAGATGGAAAAAAATTATACGAATATGCCAGGAATAGTAAAGATATAGAATTACCTAAAAGAAAAGTTATAATTAAAGAATTAGAGTTACTTGATTATAAAGAAGATTCTTTTACCTTTAGATGCCTTGTATCTAAAGGTACATATATTAGGAGTTTAATTAAAGATATGGGAGAAATTTTAAATATACCATGTACTATGAGTGGTTTAATTAGAACTAGGCAGGGAAAGTTTAAGTTAGAAAATGCTATTAATTTAGAAGAATTAAGTATAAATAGTAATTTAATTACTATTAGTAAGTCTTTAGATATTAATGTAATAGAAATTGATGCAAAAGACTATAAGAAAGTAAATAATGGGGCAGTTATTAATAATAATTATAATGTTAAAGATAAAGTATTATTTATAAAGAATAATAAAATACTTGCTATTTACCAAAGTAATAATAATAATAAATTAAAGTGTTTTAAAATGCTAAATTAAAATTATTAATGGACAAATTGAGTTATTTATGGTATATTATATGCATACCTATTCCTAGTAGTTGGAGTTCTTCCTTACACCAATTACCAAGAATATGGCTAATATATTAAGAAAGGAAGGTTAATATGGCTTTAACTAAAGAAGAAAAGCAACAAATCATTAAAGATTTTGGTGTAAATGCAAATGATACTGGATCTGCTCCTGTTCAAATAGCAATTTTAACTAAAGAAATTGAAAATTTAACAGAGCATTTAAAGACTCACATCCATGATCATCATTCACGTCGTGGTCTTTTAATGAAGGTTGGACAAAGAAGAAATATGCTTAATTACTTAGCTAAAAAAGATGTTGCAAAATATCGTGAAGTAGTTAAAAAATTAGGTTTAAGAAAGTAGGACTCAAAGAGTTCTTTTTTCTTGACTTTTGTAGTGTTTGGTTTTATAGTATGTTGTCGGAAAAGAGTGATTTTATGAGTATGGATAATACGATAGAAGTTTTAGATTTTTTACAAGAACAAAATATGAGAAAATTAAGTGCTTTATATATTAGTGATAAAGAATACCTTATAGAAGAGTATAGTCCTTATAATGAGGTTAACTTTGTAACTGGTAATATTAGAGGATATATTGATTTAGAACACACTAGAAGTGTATTAATAGATAGAAAGGTTTCTTTATTAAGGACTAAACAACAAGGTTATGTGCCATTAGAGTATTTCCCTAGGAAAGTTAGAGGACTTAATGACGAAGAGAAAATTAAAGAAATTTGTTATAAGGTAACCGAATTAGAAAAGAGAGCTGTTAAGAATCTAATGAATTATGAATTTTCGCTTGGTAGTGATATGGGTAGAGTATTTATTCCTGGTGATATTATTATTGGAGATAGTAAGCAGGTTAAACATGGAATTTACGTTCCTTATGTAGATGAAAATAGTGTAGTTGTTAGAGAAGATTTAGTAGACTCTGAAGTAAAAAAATTAATTAAAGAATACTATATTGATAAAATGTAAAAAGAAAGAGTAGAAATTTCTTTCTTTTTCTGTTATTATACTAATAGATTTATGGAGGAAGTAATATGAGTAAAAAAATATATGAATATGATTTTTATGGAAAGAAGATAGTAGTAGAACATGGTGAACTTGCAAAACAAGCATCAGGTTCTGTTTTAGTTAGATATAATGATACTGTTATATTAACTGCAACTGTTATTAATAAGAAAGCTAATCTATTAAGTGATTTCTTTCCATTAACAGTAAACTATCAAGAAAAACTATATTCTGTTGGAAAGATTCCTGGAGGATTTATTAAAAGAGAAGGAAGACCAACTGAAGCGGCAACTCTTGCAGCAAGAATGATTGATAGACCTATGAGACCTTTATTTAAAGAAGATTTTAAGAATGAAGTACAAGTAATTAATACAGTTCTATCAGTTGATCAAGATTGTTCTCCTGAGTTAACTGCAATGTTAGGTTCAAGCCTTGCTACTATGATTAGTGGGGCACCGTTTATGGGTCCTATCGCTGGTGTTAAAGTGGGTTATGTTTATGGAGAGTACATTATCAATCCAACAGTAGAAGAATTAGAAAAAAGTAGTCTTGATCTTACTGTCGCTGGAACAATAGATGCTATTAATATGGTAGAAGCAGGTGCAAAACAAGTTAGTGAAGATATTATGCTTGAAGGATTAATGAAAGGTCATGAGGCAATAAAAGAGTTGTGTAAATGGCAAGAAGAAATTATCTCTGATATTGGTGTTACACCATTCGAGTATGAATCTTTGACTATTGAAGATAATCTAAGAGATGAAGTAACTAAACTAATAGAGAAAGACTTAGATGAAACTTTAAGGATTAAAGAGAAGTTAGAACGTTACGGAAGAATAGATGAAATAAAAGATAATTTATTAGAAAAATATAAAGAAGATAATAAAGAACTTGAAGATGAAGAGTTAGATTTATTACTTGTAAAAGTAGAGAAAATATTTAGTGAGGTAGAATATAGATTATTTAGAAATATTGTAGTTAAAGAAAAGATTAGATCTGATGGCAGAAAGATGGATGAGATTAGACCACTATCAACTGATATAGATTTACTTCCTAGAACTCATGGTTCTGCTTTATTTACAAGAGGAGAAACACAGTGTCTTGCTGTTACAACTTTAGGTGCTTTAGGTGAGCATCAAATACTTGATGGACTTAGTCTAGAAGATGAAAAAAGATTTATGTTACATTATAACTTCCCACAATTTTCAGTTGGTGAAACAGGAAGATATGGGGCACCTGGTAGACGTGAAATAGGTCATGGTGCTTTAGGTGAAAGAGCCTTACTTCAAGTAATACCAACTGAGGATGAATTTCCTTATACAATTCGTGTAGTATCAGAAATACTTGAAAGTAATGGTAGTAGTTCACAAGCTTCTATCTGTGCCGGATGTATGAGTCTAATGGCTGCAGGTGTTCCTATAAAGAATCCAGTTGCAGGTATTGCTATGGGACTTATTACAAGCGATGATGATTACACAATTCTAACAGATATCGCTGGTATGGAAGATCATTTAGGTGATATGGACTTTAAAGTAGCAGGAACTAAAGACGGGATATGTGCTTTACAAATGGATATTAAAATAAAAGGTGTTACTAGAGAAATATTAAAAGAAGCTTTAGAACAAGCTAAGAAAGCTAGACTTGAGATTCTTGATGTTATTAAAAAACAAATTCCTGAACCACGTAGTGAAGTGTCTAAATATGCTCCTAAAACTAAAGTATTCTATATATCTCCATCTAAGATTAGAGATGTTATTGGTAAAGGTGGGGAAATGATTACTAAGATTATTTGTGATGCTAGTAACGTAACTGATGTAAATAACATTAATGCTGTTAAAGTAGACTTGGAAGATGATGGTAGAGTAATTGTATATCATAGTGACCAAGATATTATTGATAAAACAGTTAAGATGATAGAAGATGTTGCAAGAGAAGTAGAAGTTGGTAAAGTATATGAAGCGAAAGTAGTTGCAGTACATGATTTTGGTTGTTTTGTAGAAGTATGGCCAGGTTGTGAAGGACTAGTACATGTATCACAATTAGATACTAAACGTATTGAAAAGACCGAAGATGTTGTAAAAGTAGGTGATACTATATTAGTAAAAGCAGTAGGTAAGGATAAAAAAGGTAAAGAAAACTTTTCAAGAAAAGAAGTACTATTAGATATGAAAAAGAAGAAGTCTAAATAAAAACTTCTTCTTTTTAATTTTATTAGGGGGAAAATTGTAGACAGTTGTACATAAGGCAAAGTTATAATCATCTGTTTTGTCAAATTCACTTAAATAATTATTATGATTATATTATGTAAAGTAAATTGTACTTTTTAAAGTTTTTTGATATAATTTGTTTAAAGAAGGTGTTTTTATGGGAAGAAGAAAGCATTACGATTTAGTAGGATCAGTTTATGATGAAAATGCTAAAGGTAATAAATATATAAACGAAGAAATAATTAAAATACCTGGTGTTACTTTTAAATCTATAGCAGATATAGATAAGTTTACAGCAGCTCTTTTTGGTTCTTATGATTTAAAGAGTAAATTAGATGAAAAATATCAAAATAAAGATGCTTTTGCTATTAGAGTTACTATAGGTGATGATATTACTTATTATAAAAAGCTAATCTTTAATAATCCTGATTTAATTAAAATAGCTAATGATTTAAAAACAACCTCAGTTCAGACAATTCGAGGTATTAGAACTGTTCAAATGTATCTTGGTAATAATTCTTTATTCTTAGATGCTTGGCTTGATGTAGAGAAAAAAATAATAGAGGGAAAGAGGATAGAGGAAAAAAGAGAATGGTTATCTAGAGTGTTTGGAAAGAATAGTAGTTATTATACTTTGATTACTAGATATTTTGATGGGGATTCTTTTGAAAATAATAACTTAATATTAGAACTTGAAAATGCTTTTAGAGATTATGAAGTGTTTCGTAAATACCTTACTGATAAAGATAAAAAGATAAAAAAAGATAAAAACAATATAATATCTAATATAAATATTAGATCTACTTCAGTTCCAGTTAAAACTAAATTAGATGTAATAGAAGAAAAGTTGGGGACTGATATTAGTTATGTGCCACTAGATGATGAAGATGGTTATGATAAAGAAGAATTTTTTGATGAAAAAGAGCTAGGAATGATGGCAGGGGATGGAGATGTTCCTCATAAATTTACAGGTAGGATAATATGAAAGAATTACCGATGTATTTAGAATATCTGGAATATGAAAAACATTATTCTGAATATACTATTGATAACTATGAAAAAGATATAGAAGAGTTTTTAAATTATTTAAATAAAGAAGGTCTTAGCTATCTAAAATTAGAATATAGCGATATAAGACTTTATTTAATGTATTTAAAAGATGAAAAGCATGAGAAGTCTACTTCTATTGGTAGAAAACTTAGTGCTCTTAGAAGTTATTATAAATATCTTTGTAGTAATAATAAAGTTAAGACTAATTTGTTTAATTTAATATCATCTCCTAAGAAGGAACAGAAATTACCTAGATATTTTGAGTACAATGAATTAGAAGAGTTGTTTAGTGTTCCTGATTTAAATACTCCTTTAGGACAAAGAGATAGATTAGTACTAGAGTTAATGTATGCGACTGGGATAAGAGTAGGAGAGTTAGTTAAGATTAGATTAAAAGATATTAATAGAAGTGAAAGAACTATTTTAATACATGGTAAAGGTAGTAAAGAGCGAATTGTTAATTATGGGGAGTATGCTAGTGATATATTAGATATGTATTTAAGAGATGGATATAAAGAGTTAAACAAATTTAATTGTGATTATTTAGTTTTAAATAATAGTGGTAGAGTAATAACAGAAAGAGGTATTAGATATATACTTACTAATTTAATTAAGAAAACATCTCTTCATAAAAATATCTCTCCTCATATGTTAAGACATTCTTTTGCAACACATCTTTTAAATGAAGGTTGTGATATATTATCAGTTAAAGAACTATTAGGACATGAAAGTATTAGTTCTACTCAGATATATACTCATATTACTAATGATAGATTAAAAGAAATATATTTACATAACTTTCCAAGAGGTAATTCAAAATAATATTTATATACACAGTATATTTTAAAGGGATTAATAGTGTTTAGATGTGTCTAATTGGTTCTATAGTCCTTTTTTTTCTCTTTTTTTAATGATATAATTAATGACTAGAAAAGAGGTTAATTATGATAGATATTATTAAAACTATAATATTAGGAATAATTCAAGGTATTGAGTAGTTCTTACCAATTTCAAGTAGTGAGAATGTAATTATTTTTAGGGACCTTTTC
>CASEDN010000080.1 GCA_949286645.1 uncultured bacterium | reverse complement strand
CAACTTCTATATCTACTTTAAAATCATTAGTAGAGTAGTAGGATATCTCTAAGAGATTATAGGCATATCTTAAGTCATTTCCTGATACTTTGGCAATGTAGTTAATAGTTTCATCATCTATCTTTATATTAGGTAAATAAGGACTTTTAACCGCTCTTTTTAACCCATCTATTATATCATCTGTTTCAAGTCCTTTAAGTTCAAATAATTGACATCTAGACCTAATAGCAGGATTAATTGCATGATAGGGATTACTTGTAGTCATACCAATTAAAGTAATAAGACCACTCTCTAAACAAGGTAGTAAGATATCTTGTTTATCTTTATTTAATCTATGTATTTCATCCATAATAAGAACTAGTCCATCATACATCTTCGCTTCTTCTATAACAATATCTAAATCTTTCTTAGAGTTAACAGTAGCATTTAAAAATCTGTGTCTTACTCCTAAATCATTAATAATAGCATTGGCAATAGAAGTTTTACCTATACCAGGTTTTCCATATAAAATCATGGAAAATAATTTCTTATTCTTAACTAAATTATATAATATTTTATCTTCACCAACTAAATGTTTTTGACCTATTACATCTTTTAAAGAATTAGGGGCAAGTTTTAATGCTAGAGGTTTATCCATATGTATCACTTCCTTTAGTTATTTTATCAAAAAATACTGTTTTTTTAAAGATATTGATGTTATACTTTATTTGTGGAGGGTTTCGTTATGCAGCACAATTTAGAAGAATTTAATGACTATCTAAAGGAATATTTAGGTATAAAAGAGAGAATAGAGGAAATTAAAAATAAAATAAATAAGCTTTTACAAGATGATAAATTAAATAAAACTATATCTTTTTATAATAGTTTAAATGACAGTGATAAAAAGATTTTTGATTATATTAATTGTAATACAGGATATGTTCGATATAAATTAAATAAAATAGCACTTGAAAAATTACAAGAATCATTTGAAAAATTATGTAATGAATTTATAGAAAGCGATGCTTTTCCTTTTTCTAAAGATGAATTTCATTTCTTTGTTAGTAAAGAAAGTTATTTAGTTGATGCAATAACCGATTTAGATAGTAGCGAATTAAGTAAAGAAGAAAATATATTTTTAAATGATAGTATAAGTTGTGTATATAATAGTTTAGATTATAATCCTAGCGATTATAGTATAGATGATATACCTTTAATAAAAGTATTATATTTAAGGAATAAGAGCAAGTATGAAAAATGTGATTCATATTTAGATATAGACAATTCTCTTTTATTAGAAGAGATTTTGAATGATATTGAACTTGCCAAAAGAATTGATGGTGGTGCTTTTACTTATGATGAAAGAAGATGTAGTTGTCTTCCAGGATGGAAAAAATCTCATTTAAAGACAAAATTGTTAACTCAACAGCAAAGAATTTTAAATAGTGATGCTAAAAATAAAGATTTATTATTGTTTTCTATTGATGCAGCTTTTTATGAGATAGAGTTGCTAAGTGGAGTAAGAGTTAATGATATATATGATAGACTAAATAATATGGAAGTAATAAATGAACATCAAAGGAGAAAAGTAGAAAGAGAAAAAGATGCTTTAATTAATGCTTATTATAATTTAACAAATCAAAATTTTAGAAAGAATAGCGGTTATTATATAGGAAATCATTATATGTTTGCGAGGTATGAAACTGCTGATCCTGAAATTAGTAGAAGAATGTTAAAAATGATGAAAAGATAGGTAGTGATAACTTGAAACGTAGTGAAGTAGATAGAGAAAAATTAAGTCCAATGATGAGGCAATTTTTAGAAATAAAAGATAATTATGAAGATACTATTATCTTTTTTAGGCTGGGGGACTTTTATGAGATGTTCTTTGAAGATGCAGTTACTGTATCTCGTGAGCTTGAATTAACACTAACAGGACGTAATGCAGGACTTGATGAGAGAGTTCCTATGTGTGGGGTGCCTTTTAAAGCTTATGAAGGATATTTAGATAAACTAATAGATAAAGGTTATAAAGTAGCGATAGTAGAACAGTTAGAAGATCCTAAGACTACTAAAGATATGGTTAAACGTGATGTTATTCAAGTAGTTACTAAAGGAACAAGATTAGATT
>CASEDN010000079.1 GCA_949286645.1 uncultured bacterium | reverse complement strand
AATATTAACTTCATCTATTTTTTTCTCACTTATAATGCCAATTCCTACTCCTAAAGCTTGCCTCATAATCTCATCATAAAAGTATTCACGCTTCTTTTCACTAAGTTTTTTAGAATCAGTTAATCCTTCTAAATTAAATTGCTCTGGTAAAACAACACAAGCAGCGACAACAGGACCTACTAAAGGACCTCTTCCTACTTCATCAACTCCAGCGATAAAGTTTCTTCCTTCTTCTCTTAATTTCCTCTCAAAATAATAGTTATCTTTAAGACATACTTTTAATTCTAATTCTTTAATTAGTTTCTTATCTTTAGGTCTATTTAATCTTTTCTTTATTTCCAAACAGTCTTCTAATGATAAGAATCTATAACCATTAATTAAAACTATATCTTGATATTCATATAAGTTATAACTTATCTCAAAAGAATCTTTATATTTAATTTCTACTCCAAAAGCTCCTATTCTAGTAGGCCAGTCTAATTTATTATAAAACTCTTTAGAACAAGTTAAATCTATATCATCTGTTTCATCTATTATATCTTGACATACTAAGCTTGCTCCACTAATTACTATATATTTATCTTTAGGTAAATCTAATTCTTCTAACTCTTTAAATATCTCTAACTTATTCATAAACTACATCCTTTACTTTTAACTATCCCTATATATTATTTACACTATAATAAAATATTTTCGCATGATTTGTAATATATTGATAATTTTCTTTATTTTTTCTGTTTTTCTCTAAAAAACTTATTACTATAGATATATCATCAGCATCTTCCATTTTTACCATAACTTCTTTACCTATACTTAATTGTTCTGCCATTATCTTTTCATTTAACATACTAGGTATAAAGATATAAAAATCTACATCTATATAACTACCACTATCTTCACTTAAAACTACCCCATTTTTTCTATTAGTAAACACTCTAATAATTTGATATAAAAGATTATAACTACTACTACAAACATAAATATCTAAGTTAGGAAATCTATCTGTGACTTTCTTTACCTCTTCTGTATAACTTAAATTATTAGATACTATCTTCTGATAATCTTCTATAAGTAATGCCTCATTCAAAGGTAATAAATTAATAATAATTTTCCCTTTAAAGTTATTTAACATAGATAAAGCTTGATCTAAAGTTAAAATATCATAATAAGTTAATTCTTCTAAATTATTATTTTGTATTGTATTAATAGTTATCTTATTAGTAGTTACAGGTGAAAACACCAATACTTGTTTATCTTTAGTCATAACTATATCTAACATAACACCTGTTAGTCCTTCTAAACTATTAATCGTTTCAATAAAGGTCTTATTATTATACAAATTACTTTTATGAGCGATAATCTTCATAATAAAAACCGTCCTTTCTTCTATAGAATATGTAGAAAGGACAGTTAAATTAACTTAATTTTGCTTTTATTTTACTAGATACTTCTTTCATATCACATCTACCTTTAACTTTAGGAGTAACTACTTTCATTACCCTACCCATATCTTTTATAGAAGATGCTTCTGTTTCCATAAAGGCCTCATCTATTATTTTATCTACTTCTTCATCTGTTAATGGTTCTGGTAGATATTCTTTAATAATAGCGATTTCTTTATCTAAACCTTCTACTAAATCAGTTCTACCTGCTTTACTAAACTCTAGTCTAGATTCTTCACGAGTTTTAAGTTCTTTAGCAAGAACATCTATAACTATTTCATCTGTTATCTCTATTTTTTTATCAATTCTCTCTTTATCAATAGATCCCTTAATCATTCTAATAACAGAAAGTTTAAACTTATCTTGTTCTTTCATCGCTTTTACCATATCACTTTTAATTTTATCAAACATAAACTATTCCTCCTTATTTGTAACTATTTCTTTACTAGTTAAATAATAGTTTTTACCATTTTTAGCAAATGTAAAATTATAAGTATCTTTAACTGTTCCAAATACTCCATCTAAAACTTCTACTGTTAAAATAATATTTTCATCATCATCTAAAGTAGCTTTGTCTAATTTCATATTAATTGGATCTACACTAACTTCTTCATCTTTAGTGAAAATTGCATAGCCTTCCATCACTTCATCATAAAAAGCATAATGATTAGCATCAAGTTCAAAAGAAGTAGGTGTAATAGTTATATTAGGTCCATATATATCTTTAACAGACTTTTCAATATCCTTACTAGGAATAAAATCAACAATTCCTTCACAACTATAACCAGTAGTATCATCAGTAGTATTAACGACATCACAATTAATAGATTCACTAACTTCCATATTTTTATAGCCATAATATAACATAATTCTAGGACTCATGACATCCAAAGATTCTACATCATTAAAGGCAATTTTTTCATATAATGCTTTAGTTTCTTTATCATTAGTAGAAATACTATTATCACTACTATTTAATTTTTT
>CASEDN010000078.1 GCA_949286645.1 uncultured bacterium | reverse complement strand
TCTTATTTATATGAGTAGATAAATAAGTGAGATGATTATGAATAACAAGATAAGGATAATAACAAAGTAAGCTATTTCTCTTTTTGTCATACACTCTTTCTCCTTTCTATAAGATTATAAATGTTATAGAAAGCATCTAATTCCAAATAAATGTATTCATATATAGTATAGTATTAAACCCGTATCTTTCATAGTACGGGTTTTCGTAAATATATTATTTATCTTGTTAATAATAAATTATCATTGCAGAAAAACAATATATCTGTTCCTCTCCACTAGGAAAAGAACTAACAGCATACTTAATGTCTACAACTTCTCCATCTAAATCGCCTAAAAACTCATTCATTGCTTTCTGTAAATCACTCTCATCTTCATAGTCAAATATTTTTACTTTCATATAGTCACAGCCTTTCTACTATATTTTAGAACACTTTATCCACAAAAATTGTGGAAAAAAAGCAAAGAGAATTATCTTTTTCCACTTTGCTTGTTTAAAACTATTTTACAACTATATTTACTATTTTACCTTTGATAACAATAATCTTAACTATTTCTTTACCTTCAGTAAATCTCTTTACATTTTCTTGATCTAAAGCTTTTTCTTTAACTACTTCTTCACTATCATTAACATTTATTGTTATAGTAGCACGTACTTTACCATTTACTTGTACTGCTATTTTTTTCTCTTCTTCTATTAAGTACTTTTCTTCATACATTGGATAAGACTCATTATGAATAGAATATTTATTACCAATACTTTGCCATAATTCTTCTGCTATATGTGGTGCAAATGGTGCAAGTATAAGAAGTAATTTTTCTATATAATATCTAGGAATACCACTTTGTTCATACTTTGATAAAATGTTAGTGTATTCCATTATTCTAGCCATAGATGTATTAAATTGAAATTTTTCTACGTCCTCTCTTATTGATTTTAAAGAATTATGTAATACTTTATCAATTTCAGTTATTCTTTCATCACTTTCTTTTATAGCATTAGTTAAACGTTCAATTTTATGATAAAACTTGTTAATAGAAACTATGCCATCATCAGTCCAAGGACCACCATCTATATAATTAAAGCCAAACATTAAATAGCCTCTTAATACATCTGCACCATATTTTTCTACTAATGGATCAGGTGCTACTGTATTTCCTTTGGATTTAGACATTTTCTCACCATCTGGACCTAATATAGTACCTTGATGAACTAAAGATAAGAATGGTTCATCAAAGTTTAGATATTCCATATCTCTTAAAGCTTTAGTAAAGAATCTTGCATATAGTAAGTGCATACAAGCATGTTCTATACCACCTACATATTTATCAACGGGTAGTATTTTATTTATTAAATCTTTATTAAATGGCTCTTTATCATTGTGGGCATCAGGATATCTTAAATAATACCAACTAGAGCATACAAAGGTATCTAGGGTATCTGCTTCTCTTTTAGCTTTCTTACCACATTTAGGACATGTACAATTCATAAAAGAGTCACATTTTTTTAAAGGACTTTCCCCATCTGGAGCAAATTCTACATCCATTGGTAATTTTACTGGTAAATCCTTTTCTGGAACTGGTACTATTCCACAGTCTTCACAGTAAATAATAGGAATAGGAGCCCCCCAATATCTTTGACGAGATACTAACCAGTCTCTTAATTTATATGTTGTAGTTTTCTTTCCGAAGCCTTTCTCTTCTAGATAAGCATTCATTTTATTTAGAGCATCTTCTTTATTCAAACCATTTAAAAAGTCTGAATTAATGTGAAGTCCATCACCAACAAAAGCTTCTTTAGATAAGTCCCCTCCTTCTAAAACTGGTATTATCTCTAAATTAAATTTTTTAGCAAATTCATAATCTCTTTCATCATGGGCTGGTACTGCCATAATTGCACCTGTTCCATATGTTGCTAAAACATAATCACTAATCCAAATAGGTATTTTTTTATTATTTACAGGATTAATAGCATATGCCCCTGTAAAGACACCTGTCTTTTCTTTAGTAGTACTTGTTCTTTCAATATCACTTTGTTTACTAGCTTGTTCTTTATATTTATTAACTTCTTCTTTTTGAAGAGAAGTAGTTATTTTGTCAACTAATGGTAATTCAGGCGCTAAAACACAATAAGTTGCTCCAAATAAAGTGTCACATCTAGTTGTAAATACTGTAAATTTTTCATCAGTACCATCTACTTTAAAGTCAACATAAGCACCTACACTTTTACCTATCCAATTGCATTGAAGATTTTTAGTTCTATCAGGCCAGTCTAATTTATCTAAATCATTTAATAGTTCTTCAGCATAATCAGTAATTTTAAAGAACCATTGACTCATATTTTTTCTAATAACTGTGCTACCACATCTTTCACAGTTTCCTGATATTACTTGTTCATTAGCTAAAACGGTATTACATGATGGACAGAAATTAACAGGAGCTTCTTTTTTATATGCAAGTCCTTTTTCATATAGTTTTAAAAACATCCACTGTGTCCATTTATAATAATCTTCTTTACAAGTTTTTATTTCATAATCCCAATCCCATGAGCCACCTATTCTACTTAATTGTTTTTCCATGGTTTCAATATTTTTGTCAGTACTAATAGCAGGATGTATCCCTGTTTTTATAGCATAGTTTTCAGCTGGTAATCCAAAAGCATCGAATCCCATTGGATGGAATACATTATAACCATCCATTTTTTTAAATCTTGCCCATGTATCGGTAACACCATAATTATACCAATGACCCATATGTAATTTAGCACCACTTGGATAACTGAACATTTCTAAACAATATAGTTTTTCTTTTTTGCTTTCAGGATTAAACTTATAAAGTTTATCTTCTTTCCACTTCTTCTCCCATTTTTCTTCTATTTCATTAAAATTAATCATTCTTACAACATCCTTTCTTCATGTATATTCTTCCTACTATATCATAACTTACAAGTATTAATAGCATTATTAAGACAAAGCCTATTAATAACTGTAAATAAAAACTATCTAATAATGAGACTATTGTTACTACTAATGAGATATCAAAAGCACTGACGGCACTAATTATATTGAGTAGTCTCTTATAATTTAGTTTATCTAAATCAAGATTATATTTACCTATCAGGTAATTAACCTCAACTGGTTTCTTTCTTCTTTTATCTTTTTTAGATTTTCTTACTAAAAATAATTCATAAATTATAAAAACTAGTAAGAAAGTCATAATAAATAATATTAACTCATCTAACATAATAATCCTCCTAACAAAAATAGATTCCTATTAACAAGAACGAGTTAAACCCGTGGTACCATCTTGCTTCATAGAAATCTATGCACTTTAAAGTTATATCGGACTTATCCGTAAATGTTTAAGGTTATCAAGTTCAAAAAGCTATTATGTTTGTTTCCACCAACCACAAACTCTCTATTAAAATATGTCTTTTTTACTACTACAACCACATTTAAAATCTAGTATTATTATACGAAATATTGTGATGTAATGCAACTACTTTTTGTTAATACTATATGTTTTAACTCTATAAGTTCTATCTGTGTGAACAATAGAATTACATATTGAAAGCATATCTTCTTTTTGAAGTGAACATATAGTTGAGCTCTTTTTATTATAGGTAGGAAACATAGTAATTATTTTATTAGTATTAGGAATAGTTGCAGCGCGTATATAATTTAATTTTCTACCATCATAGTCACTAATTCCTATATTAGCAAATCTAAAGATATATGTGTCAGAAAAATCCCAATTCAATTTTATTTCTCTTTTTTCAAACTCAATATTTCTTGATATGGCAAGAAATAATTCTTCTAAATCATATTTATTATAAAAGATTGTTCCAGTATCTTTATTAGGTATATTATTTTTACTAGTATGTCTTAAAGTAATATGCTCTAAAGCTTTTTTATAATCATATTTCACATACTGTTGTTCCTTATAGTCTAATTCTTTAGGGGTCTCTATTCTTTTATTTACAAATAATTTTAGAAATACTTGTACTCTTTTTAAATATTGTTCTGCTTTTTTTAAATCTTTTTCTCTCTTTAAATCTTGAAAGTTTCTATTTATATTTTTCTTCCATAAATTGTATAGTTTGTCATATTTTTCTAATTTAATATAGACTTCACTTAGACTTTTATAAACACAAAAATAATTAGAATCTTGGCTTTTTAATATCTCTAGTGCTTCCTTTACTTCTCCTCTTTGGGTGTAAATGTTTGCAAGTAATGCGGCGACTTCAGCGTCTTTATTAAAATCAAGATATCCTTTAAGTAATAATTCTGTTTTATTTGTATATCCGTTTTCAATACTTTCTTTTGCTTCATTTAAAATTGTCATTTTTATATTGTTTTCCATAGCTCTTCTCCATTTTAATCATTGTAGTACAGAATGAGGAGATGAGCAAGTGGAAATTATAGGCAAATAATGACATTATTTTGTTTTCTTCTTTAATTTTTTAGAAAATACTACATCTACTGCATTACCACACATAAGTCCAATATAAGCCCCTACTGCTGTCATTAAAATCCAAAAAGTTGTATCTTTTATATTAGTTTTTCTACTTTCTTTAACCATTATTACACTATCATAATTAATAGTTTTAACATTTATTTCTTCTAAAATATTTTCATAACTATCTGGTAATTCTCTAGCTTCTACTTGATATTCATCATGATTATCATAGTTACTCATTGATAATAGAGCATTGCCATTTTCAAATTGGTTTTGTTTTGTGGTAATTTCTTTGTCTGTTAAACTATCATTTGAAAAACCATATACTTCTACATCATAATTATCTTTTGATGGGATGTAGCTTTTTACCTCTAGTTGATTTATATTTTTAATTTTATCTGCAGTTAAATATTGTATCGGTTGCTTTAATCTAGTCAAACCTTCTGTTGTTGAAATTGTCGTATCTGTAGTTACCCGATAAGACTCAATATATTCTCTTATAAATGGTTTTCTATCATTTAAGGCAAGATTTAATCCTCCTACTATTAAGCCTCCTGTAACAGCTCCTATTGTTAAGTTTCTAATACTTTTATTTTTGTCTTTCATACTACTTCCTCCTCGAGATACTCTTTATTATAACATCTTTTCTTTTATAGTCAACAAAAAAGAGACATTATTTTGCCTCTTCTTTAGTCTCTTCATCTACTAATTTAATGATAGCAAGTAATGCTCCATCTCCACGACGTTCACCAAGTTTGAATATTTGTGTATATCCACCATTACGATTAGCATAAAGTGGAGCTAGTTCATTAAATATTTTATTTACAACAGCTTTATCATTATGTAAGAAAGCTAGGGCTCTACGACGACTACCAAGATCTCCCTTCTTACCATAAGTAATCATTTTATCAACAGCTTTTCTAACTTCTTTAGCTCTTGTTTCAGTAGTTGTTATACTACCATTCATAATTACTTGTTTAGTAAGAGTTGCTAACATACTTCTTCTGTGTTTATTATCAACGCCTAATTTTCTATATGCCATAAGTTTACCTCCTTAATCATCTTCTCTTAGGTCAAGCCCTAATTCTTTAATTTTATCTAATACTTCTTTTAATGATTTCTTTCCTAAGTTACGGATTTTCATCATATCGTTTTCACTCTTATTAACTAAGTCTTGTAAGGTATGAACACCTGCTCTTTTTAAGCAGTTATATGCTCTTACTGAGAAGTCTAAATCTTCAATAGATGTTTCTAGTGCTTTAGTCTTAGGATCTTCAGTTTTCTCTATCATCATACCACTTACATTAGAGATATCACTTAATTCTGTAACTAGTTTAAAGTGTTCAATTAAGATTTTAGCTGCTAAAGCGATAGACTCTTCTGGTTTAATAGAACCATTAGTCCATACTTCCATTACTAATTTATCGTAACTTTCATCTTGTCCAACTCTAGCACTTTCTACTTCATATGAAACTCTTTCAATTGGAGAATAGATTGCATCCATAGCGATGAAACCATTTTTCTTATCATCTTCTCTAAGATTAGAGTCTTCACTCTTAACATAACCACGACCATTAGTAACAATCATAGTCATATTTATTGATCCACCTTTAGCAAGAGTAGCGATAACATGATCTTTATTGATTATTTCAATATCACTATCTGCTTCAATATCAGCAGCTGTTACTACTCCTTCTCCTTCTTTTTTAAGAGTAATTATTTTAGTATCTTCTGTATGATTCTTAACAACTACTCCTTTTAAGTTAAGGATAATTGTAGTTACATCTTCTATAACTCCATCCATTGTTTGGAATTCATGTAATACACCATCAATTTTAACAGCACTAATTGCACTACCTGGTAATGATGATAACATTACTCTTCTTAAAGCATTTCCTAAAGTTGTACCAAAACCTCTTTCTAATGGTTCTAGTTCAAATTTTCCATAGAAATTATTTTCTACATAATCAGTAATTTTATAAACTGGTTTTTCAAATTCTATCAATTTATTAACCTCCCTTTTATTATCCACGAGGACGCTTTGGTGGACGGCATCCATTATGTGGAATTGGTGTAACATCAGTAATTCCTGTTACTTCAAGACCTGCTGTTTGAAGTGATCTAATTGCTGTTTCTCTTCCTGGTCCTAATCCTTTAACAAATACTTCTACTTTACGCATTCCCATATCATATGCAGCTTTTCCTGCTTGTTCTGCTGCCATACCTGCTGCGAATGGTGTTGATTTCTTACTTCCTTTAAATCCTAGTGCACCAGCTGATGCCCAACTTACAGTGTTACCTTCTTTATCAGTAATAGTAATAATTGTATTATTAAAAGTTGCACCAATATGTACTACACCTTCAGGTACATTCTTTTTAACTTTTCTTTTTCTTGTTTTATAAGCCATAATAACCTCCTAACTACTTTTTCTTGTTAGCTACTACTTTACCTCTACCCTTACGAGTACGAGCGTTTCTATTTGTTCTTTGACCTCTTACAGGTAAACCTCTTTTATGACGTGTTCCTTCATATGAATTAATTTCCATTTTAGTTTTAATATTCATACTAACTTCACGACGTAGATCACCTTCAGTTGGATGTTTATTGATTTCATCTCTTAGAGCGATTAACTCATCTTGAGTTAAATCTCCTGCTTTCTTAGTTGGGTCAACTTTAGCATTTTTACAGATTTTCTTTGCTAAACTTCTACCAATACCATAGATATATGTAAGTGATATACATATATGCTTGTCATTTGGAATCTCTACACCTTTAATACGTGCCATAACTTCTCCTCCTTATTAACCTTGTACTTGTTTGTGTTTTGGATTTTCACAAATTACTCTAATTTTACCTTTTCTTCTTACTATTTTGCATTTTGGGCAAATTTTCTTTACACTTGCTCTTACTTTCATTTTTATCCCTCCTATTATTTACGATAGGTAATACGCCCACGTGTTAAATCATAAGGTGATAGTTCTAACATAACGGTATCCCCCGGTAAGATGCGAATGTAGTTCATTCGTATTTTACCAGAAACGTGAGCTTCTACGATATGTCCATTTTCTAGTTTTACTTTGAACTTACCACCTGGTATAATTTCTAGAACTTTACCTTCAACTTCAATAACATCATCTTTAGCCATTCTTTCACTCTCCTGTTAATATAATAACTCCATCATTAGTAACCCCTATTGTATGTTCAAAATGTGCTGATAATGAGGAGTCAACTGTTTTAACGGTCCAGTCATTATCTTCTATATAGATATCTGGACTTCCTAAAGTTAACATTGGTTCAATGGCAATAACCATGCCATCTCTAATTTTAGGTCCTGTTCCTTTAGTACCATAGTTTGGAACATCTGGTGCTTCATGAACACTAGTTCCAACACCATGTCCTACTAATTCTTTAACGACACCTAAGTTATGTTCGGTTGCATATTTTTCAACGGCATAACTAATATCGCCTATTCTATTGCCGACTTTCGCTTGTTTAATACCTTCATATAAAGCTTTTTCTGTATGTTCTAATAGGTATTTAGCATCATCACTTACTTCACCTACGGTGTAAGTCCAAGCTGAATCGCCATGATAACCTTTATAACAAGCGCCAATATCTATTGATATTATATCACCATCTTGTAGAACTCTATCACTTGGAAAGCCATGAACAACCTCATCATTAATACTTATACAAAGTGTAGAAGGAAATCCTTCATAACCTTTAAATGATGGTGTCGCTCCTTTACTTCTTATGAATTCTTCGGCAAGTCGGTCTAACTCTTTTGTTTTGATACCAGCTTTAATATGGGGACGTAAATACTGATGAGTAAGATAGACAATATGTCCAGCTTCTTTTAATAACTCAATTTCTCTTTTACTTTTTAAAGTAATCATTATTTACATCCCCTTTTTTAAAACGGCATCTATTCTTTTAGAAACTTCCTCAACTGAGTCATTTCCATTGATTACATATAATATACCTTTTTTAGCATAATAGTCAAGTAGTGGTTTAGTTTTTTCTATATATAAATTATATCTATTCTTAAATGAAGTTATGTTATCATCGTTTCTTTGATATAATTTACCATTACATTTATCACAGATTGACTCTTGTTTAGGTTTCTCATTATCAGAATTTATGTTATAAACACTTCCACAGTCTTCACAGATTCTTCTTCCAGTTATTCTTTTCTCAAGTATTTCTTCAGAAATATCTAACTGAATGACATAGCCTAGTTCTTGATTAAGACTATTAAGTATCTCATCATATTTATAGGCTTGCTCTATGTTTCTTGGAAAACCATCTAAGATATAACCATTTTTACAGTCATCTTGTGATAAACGATTTTTTAGAAGTTCATAAGTAACTTCATCTTTTACTAAGCCTCCACTACTTAATACTTCAGAAATATATCTACCTAATTCACTATCTTTTTTAGCTTCTTCTCTTAAGATGTCTCCTGTTGAGATATGTGGTAGGTTATATTTCTTTTCTAAAATAGCACTTTGGGTCCCCTTACCTGCAGCAGGTGGGGCGATAAAAATTATATTTTTCATCTTCTACTATAACCCTTCTTATAATTTCTAGAAAGAAGGCTTCCTTCTATTTGTTTATAAGTTTCTAGGGCAACTCCTACAACAATTAGTAAACCTGTACCCCCAATACTAACACTTGTTGGTAAACTTGTAACGTTTGAGAATATTATTGGTAAGGCTACGATAATTGCTAAGAAGACTGAACCTAGACAAGTTATTCTTGTTAATACTTTTGATAAGTAAGTTTTAGTTTCATTACCTGGTCTAATTCCTGGAATGTAACCTCCACTTTCTTGAAGATTTTTAGCAAAGTCTTCTGGTTTGAAAACCATATAAGTATATACAAATCCAAATAGGAATATAAATATTACATAGATAATAAATCCTACAGGTGTTGTATAGGTTAAATAGTTTTGTACGAAAAGACTAAAGCTTTCATTATTTATTAGGCTAGCGATTATTCCTGGAATTGCCATTAAGCTTGATGCAAATATCACAGGTACAACCCCAGCGGTATTTACTTTAATTGGAACATAAGATGCGCTTTGTCCATATGTTGTTGATTTATTAGCATATTGAATTGGAACTTTTCTCTCTGCCATTTGTACGAAGATAACTCCAACGATGATAGCAAAGTAGATTATTGCAAATAGGATAAATTTAACTACTCCTAATGTTATTTCTTGGGCAGTACCATCAAATACTACTAATCCCTGGAAAGCATCAATAAACATCTGTGGTAGTGTGGCAATAATTCCTGCCATAATTATTAGACTTAAACCATTACCTATACCTTTTCTTGTAATTTGGTCTCCTAACCAAAGTAGGAATGCTGTACCTGCTGTTAATACTACTGATATATAGATATATTCAGTGGCACTTGCACTTCTACCTAAGAACATAAATGAGAAGGCATAACCTTGTAAAAGTGCAAATAGTATTCCCATATATCTTGAATAGGTATTAATTTTTTGTCTACCTACATGTCCTTGTTTATTTAGCTCTTGGAAATAAGGAATTAGCTCTCCTAATAGTTGCATAACAATCGTTGCTGTAATGTAAGGCATAACACCTAAAGCAAAGATTGAAAAGTTTTGTAAAGCTCCACCACCCATAGTATTAACTAATTCTAGGAATCCTAGGTTTTTAGTAATACTTTCAGTTCCTGGAACTTGAATTGTTGTTCCTATTATAAATATTGCTAATGCTACTAAAGTAAAACCAATTCTTTTTAGTAAATCTCTATTTGTAGGCTTAAATAATTGCTTCAATAGAGGCATCTTAGATCACCTCGGCTTTACTTCCTGATTCTTCTATTTTTCTTAAAGCACTACTTGAAAATCTATGAGCTTGAATTGTAATTTTCTTTTCAAGTGTACCATTTCCTAATACTTTAATTCCATTAAGTTGTTTTTTAACAATTCCCTTTTCTTTAAGTAATGCTGGTGTAACAACATCTCCATCATTAAATACATTTAAATCTCCGACATTGATAACTGCATATACTGTTTTAAAATCATGATTACTAAATCCTCTTTTTGGAAGTCTTCTATATAGTGGTAATTGTCCACCTTCGAATACTGGTGAAACTCCTCCACCACTACGAGCGTTTTGTCCTTTTTGTCCACGTCCTGATGTTTTACCAAGTCCTGAACCAGGTCCACGTCCTACTATCTTTTTACGGAAAGTAGCACCTTCATTTTTCTTTAATTCATGTAACTTCATTATCCTAAAATCTCCTCTACACTTTTACCACGAAGTTTTGCAACTTCTTCTGGTGTTTTAATACTCTTAAGACCATTTATAGCAGCATTTGCCATATTTAGTTTAGTTCTAGCTCCAAGAGATTTTGATACAACATCACGAACTCCAGCTAGTTCAAGGATAGCTCTTACACTACCTCCAGCAATGATACCAGTACCTTCTTTAGCTGGTTTTAACATTACTCTAGCAGCTCCACTTACTCCTATTACTTCATGAGCAATAGTTCTTCCATCAATTAATTCTATAGTAATCATATTCTTATTAGCATCTTGAATTGCTTTCTTAATAGCATCTGGTACTTCAAAAGCTTTACCTGTACCGATACCAACATGTCCTTTACGATCTCCAACAACAACAACTGCAGAGAAACGACGTTGACGTCCACCTTTTGTAACTTTAACTACACTTTTAAGTTGAACGACTAGTTCTTCAGTTTGTTTTTCTTTGGCATCGTTTGTTTGTTTTTGCATATTTACCCTCCTTAGAACTCTAGTCCATTTTCACGTGCAGCATCTGCTAATGCTTTAACACGTCCATGATAAAGATATCCACCTCTATCAAATACTACTTTTTTAATGCCAGCTTCACTACATTTCTTAGCGATACTAACACCTACAGCAGTAGCTGCTTCAATGTTTGATTTATTCTTTAAATTTAAATCTTTATCTCTAGAAGAAGCAGATACTAAAGTAGTAGAACTCTCATCATCTATAACTTGTGCATAAATTGCAGTGTTTGATCTAAATACATTTAGTCTTGGAATCTCACTTGTTCCACATAAATGAGTTCTAATTCTAGCATGACGTACTTGTCTCATGCTATTTCTTGACTTTTTATTAATCATATATTTCTCTCCTTCCTACTAGCTTAAGCAGCTTTCTTTCCTTCTTTACGTCTAATATGTTCATCTTTATAGCGAATACCTTTACCTTTATATGGTTCAGGGCGACGTACTTTTCTTACGTTGGCAGCAAATTCACCAACTAAGGCTTTATCAATACCTTTAACTGTTATTTCTGTATTAGATGATGCTTCTACAGTAAGCCCTTCAGGTATAGTCATTTCTACAGGATGAGAATACCCAGCATTGATAGTTAATTTTTTACCACTTACATTGAAACGATATCCAACACCTACTATTTCTAGTCCCTTCTCATATCCTTTAGTTACACCTGTAATCATATTTTGAAGAAGTGCATTCATTGTTCCATGCATTGCTTTTACTGCATCGCTTACTCTTGTTAATGTTATTTCATTATCCTTTTGTTCCATGCTAATTCCTTTTAGCATTTTTTGGCTCAAGCTTCCCTTTGGGCCAGTAACTGTTACGATTCCGTTTTCTTCAGTAACTGTTACTCCTGCGGGAACTTCAATTTTACGATTTCCAATACGGCTCATTCAAAACACCTCCTTTTACCAAACATAAGCTAAGACTTCGCCACCAAGTTTTTCTCTTCTTGCTTCTTTATCTGTCATAATTCCCTTAGATGTAGAAACTATTGCAATTCCTAGTCCATTTAATACTACTGGAATTTCATCAGTTTTAGCATATACTCTAAGTCCTGGTTTAGAAATTCTCTTTAAGCCTGTTATTACTCTTTCTTTGTTTTCACCATATTTTAATGTTAGAACGATTGTACCTTGTACATCATTTTTTTCTAACTTGTAATCTTTAATAAATCCTTCTTCTTTTAAAATTCTTGCTATTTCTAATTTTAATTTTGATGAAGGAACTTTTACTTCTTCATAACGCATAGCGTTAGCATTACGAATACGAGTTAACATATCTGCAATTGTATCTGTAACTACAGCCATCTTTTTTCCTCCTTTTCTTTACCAGTCTCTACCAACTTGATTTTTTAACGCCTGGTATTTGTCCTTTATAAGCCAATTCACGGAAGCAAATACGGCAGATTCCAAATTTACTCATAACTGCATGTGGTCTGCCACAACGTGAACAACGTGTATATTCACGTACTTTGTATTTTGGCTTTCTACTTTGTTTTACAACCATACTTTTTCTTGCCATCTTTTTCCCTCCATTACTTTCTAAAAGGAATTCCTAAACCTTTTAATAAGTCATAAGCTTCTTCATTAGTTTTAGCAGTTGTTACGAATATAATATCCATACCACGTACTTTTACTATTTCATCATAGTTTATTTCACTAAAGATTAATTGTTCTTTAATACCTAATGTATAGTTACCACGACCATCGAAAGATTTTGGATTAACTCCTCTAAAATCACGAACTTGTGGAAGTGAGATAGAAATTAGTTTATCAACAAAGTTATACATGTTATCACTTCTAAGTGTTACTTTACAACCTATCTTTTGTCCTTCTCTAATCTTGAAACCAGCGATTGATTTCTTTGCTTTTGTAACTACTGGTTTTTGTCCTGAGATTTTTTCAAGGTCTGAAAGTGCAGCATCTAATAGTTTAGAATTTGTAGTAGCATCTCCAACACCCATATTGATAACAACTTTTTCTAGTTTTGGTACTTCCATTATAGATTTATAACCATATTTACTCATAAGAGCTGGAACTACTTCTTTATTATACTTTTCTTTTAATGTCATTTATGTAACCTCCTTCCACTAATCTAGTACTTCTTTAGATTTTGTACTTATTCTTACTTTTTTTCCATTTTTGTCTGTTGTATGTCCGATTCTTGTGCCTTTTTTAGTCTTAGGATCAATTATCATTACATTAGAGGCATCAATAGGTGCTTCTATTTCAAGAATTCCACCTGAGTTATTTCCTGTAGGTTTTTGATGTTTCTTAACAATATGTACTCCTTCTACAATAACTTTATTTTCGCTTCTAAGTGTTTTGATGATTTTTCCTTCTTTACCTTTATCAGCACCACTTATAACAACGACTTTATCTCCAACTTTTAACTTCATAACTTTCCTCCTTATAGTACTTCTTTCGCAAGACTTACTATTTTCATATAGTCTTTATCACGAAGTTCACGTGCTACTGGACCAAAGACACGAGTTCCGACCGGACTTTTATCATCTTTAATGATTACACATGCGTTATCATCAAATTTGATATAACTACCATCTTCACGTCTTACTCCTCTTTTACTTCTTACGATTACAGCTTTTACAACTTTACCTTTAGGAAGTGGTGAATTTGGTATAGCATTTTTAACGGTTCCAACAACTACATCTCCGATATTTCCAGTTTTAACATGACTTCCTCCTAGCACTCTGATTACTAATAATTCACGTGCTCCTGAGTTGTCTGCAACTTTTAATCTACTTTCTTGTTGTAACATAGATTATCCTCCTTTACCTTAAGAGTTATAGAATAACTGCTTCTTTTACGATTTCTTTTAAGTAGAAATGTTTAGTCTTAGAAATTGGTTTTGTTTCAACGATTCTAACTACATCTCCTACTTTTGCTTTATTTGTTTCATCGTGTACACTGTATTTTTTAGATGATTTAACTCTTTTGTGATATTTTGGGTGCATTTTATGTGTTTCAACTAAAACTGTTATAGTTTTATTGTTTTTAGTACTAACAACTTTACCAACTAATTCATGTGTCATTTTCTTTTCCATAAATTTACCTCCTAATCAACCTTTTCTTCTTTCTCACTTTCTTTTAAAACGGTCTTTAGTCTTGATACTTGGGGTCTTAAGTGTCTTAATCTAGAAGGTTTCTCAAGGTTTCCCATAGCACTACTGAATCTTAAGTTGAATAATTCTTCTTTAGATTCTTTTAATTTTGCATTTATTTCTTTATTTGATAGTTCTCTAATCTCTTTAACCTTCATTAGTAACACCTCTTTCTTCGTCTTCTTTCTTTACAAATTTGCAAGTAATTGGTAATTTATGGCTTGCTAGTCTTAATGCTTCACGAGCAACACTTTCAGAAACTCCTGCTACTTCAAACATGATTTTTCCTTCTTTAACTACTGCTACCCATTCTTCAACATTACCTTTACCTTTACCTTG
>CASEDN010000077.1 GCA_949286645.1 uncultured bacterium | reverse complement strand
TAACTGATTCTAAAAAACTTAGTGAAAAGAAGCGTGAATACTTTTATGATGAGATTATGAGGCAAGCTTTAGGAGTAGGAATTGGCATTATAAGTGAGAAAAAAATAGATGAAGTTAATATTTATGAAGCGACAAAGATGGCAATGAAAGAAGCGATTAATAATTGCTCTTGTAAAGTAGAACATGTTTTAATAGATGCGATGAGGCTAGATATAGATATACCTACAACTTCTATTATTAAAGGAGATTTAAAGAGTATTACTATAAGTGCAGCATCAGTCATTGCTAAAGTAACAAGGGATAGAATGTTAGATGAACTAGATAGTAAATACCCTATGTATGATTTTAAGAATAATAAAGGTTATCCTACTAAGAAACATTTAGAGGCCATTAAAGAATACGGAATAATAGATGAACATAGAAAGAGTTTCGGTCCAGTAAGTGAATATTTAGAGTTGACAAAGTAATAATTCTCATGTATAAATTTGTATGAAAGAAGGGATTAGATGTCTAAAAACTTAGTGATAGTGGAAAGTCCTAGTAAGAGTAAAACTATTGAAAAATACTTAGGTAATGATTATAAAGTAGTAGCAAGCCAAGGGCATATTAGAGATTTAGCAACTACAGGACATTTAGGGCTTGGTGTTGATATAGAAAATGGTTTTAAACCTAATTATGTACCATTAAAAGGTAAGAAAAAGATAATTACAGAGTTAAAAAAAGATGTAAAAGATGCAGATCATGTAATACTTGCAACTGACCCTGATCGTGAGGGAGAAGCAATTTCTTGGCATTTAAAAGAAGCTTTAAATATTAAAGATAAAGATTATGATAGAGTTTTATTTCATGAAATAACTAAAGATAAAGTAATTGATGCAATTAAACATCCTACAAAGATTGATGATAATTTAGTTAAGAGTCAAGAGACTAGAAGAATACTTGATAGAATAATTGGTTTTAGATTATCTAAGTTATTACAATCTAAAATAAAAGCGAAGAGTGCCGGACGTGTACAAAGTGTTGCTTTAAAACTTATTGTTGATAGAGAACGTGAAATAGAAGCTTTTGTTCCAGAAGAGTACTTTACAATAACTGCTATCATCGAAGATACAGAGGCAAATTTATTTAAATATAAAGATGAAGAAATTAAACTTCATAATGAGGCTGAAGCTAATAAAGTATTAGAGTCTTTAGGAGAAGATTATAACTTAAGTAGTATAGAAAAAAAGAAAAGAAAGAAAGCAAGCAGAGCTCCTTTTATTACATCAACACTTCAACAAGAAGCATCTACTAAGTTAGGTTTTACGGCTAAAAAGACTATGTCTATCGCTCAGAAATTATATGAAGGAATAGACTTAGGAGATGAGACAGTTGGTCTTATTACTTATATGAGAACTGACTCTATTAGACTTTCTGATGAGTTTGTAGGTAGTGCTTTCCATTATATTGAAGAGAACTTTGGTAAAAAGTATATTGGTTATACTAAACATGCTAAAAAAACGGATAATGTTCAAGATGCTCATGAAGGAATACGTCCTACTAGTATTTTAAGAGAACCATTAAAAGTAAAACAGTATCTATCTAATGATGAGTTCAAACTATATAGTCTAATCTATAAAAGAGCTCTAGCTAGTCTTATGGCAGATGCTATTATGGATCAAACAACATTAATATTTAATAACAATGATTATAAGTTTAAAGCGACTGGAAGTATCTTAAATTTTGATGGTTACTTAAAAGTATATAGTGATTATGAGAAAAATGAAGATAAAATTATTCCTGAACTTATAGAAGGAAAAGATTATAAAGCGAGTGATATTTTATCTGAACAACACTTTACAAAGCCACCTGCCAGATATACAGAAGCTAAGTTAATTAAAGAAATGGAAGACTTAGGAATAGGACGTCCTTCTACTTATGCTAAAACAATTGACACTATTAAAGAGCGAGGTTATGTAAAAGTAGAAGAGAAAAAGTTTGTGCCAACAGAAATAGGAATAGAAACAACTGATAAACTACAAGAGTTCTTTAGTGATATCATAAACGTAGAATATACTAAGAACATGGAAGAAGAACTTGATAAAATCGCTGATGGTAATTTAGTTTGGAATGAAGTATTAAAAGAGTTTTATGATGTTTTTGAACCACGCGTTAAGAAAGCATTTAGTGATATGGAGAAAAAGGAAGCTGAAGAGACTGGAGAAATGTGTCCAGAGTGTGGCAGTCCTTTAGTTAAAAGAACCGGTCGTTATGGTGAATTTGTCGCTTGTTCTAATTATCCAGAATGTAAATACATAAAAAAAGAAGAGAAACAAGTAATTGAAGTATGCAATTGTCTTAAATGCGATGGGAAAATACTAGAAAGAAAAACAAGACGTGGTAAAACATTCTATGGTTGTAGTAACTTTCCTAAATGTAAAGAAGCTTTTTGGGATAAACCTATTGGAGAGAAATGTCCAAACTGTGGTGAGATGTTAGTAGAAAAAGATAATAAAATTAAATGTAGTAAATGTGATTATGAAAAAGCCTAAAAGGGCTTTTTTTCTAAACCTTTTTGGTATATAATAGACTAAGAACATAAGAAAGACTGTGATAATATGAATAATAAAACTAGTAGAGTGGAGTACCAAAAAAAGGGAAGGAAAAAGAAAAAACTTAGATTTAGAAAATGGATTTTAGTAATATTTTTAATATTTTTCTTTAGTGTTTTTATATTTTCAACTTACAAACTATATTCTTGGTATAATGATAATAAAAAAATAGAAAATATGTCTGATGATGTTGTTAAGAATACAAAAGTAAAAGAAAAAGAAGATACTGAAAATACTGAAAATGTTAATCCTCCTGATAATAAAGATAATGACTATTGGAATTATATTAAAATGAGTCTTTTAGAAGTGGATTTTAATGAATTGCTTAATAAAAATTCAGATACTGTAGGATGGATTCAAGTAAAGGGAACTAATATTAACTATCCTATAGTACAAACTACTGATAATAGTTATTATTTAAATCATGCTTTTGATAAAACTTCTAATGATGCAGGTTGGGTATTCATGGACTATCGAAATGATGCGGTTAACTTTAATCAAAATACTATTATTTATGCTCATAGTAGATATAATGGTACGATGTTTGGAAGTTTAAAAAATATTCTTAATAGCTCTTGGTATACAAATAAAAATAATCATATCATAAGACTTTCTACACCTACAGAAAATACAATGTGGCAAGTATTTAGTGTTTATACTATACCTAAAGAAAGTTATTATATAACACCAAGTTTTAATACTTTAGAGGCTTATTCAGAATTTTTAAATACAATTAAAAGTAGAAGTGAAGTAGAGTTTTCAGGAACAGTTAATACAGGTGATAAAGTGTTAACACTGTCAACTTGTCAAGATAACTTTGGTAATAGAATTGTTATGCATGCTAAATTAATTAAGAAAGAATTAAGATAAAGGAGCTGAATAATAGTTCCTTTTTACATAAGATAAAAATTTTTATTATTTTAGAGATTGACTTAAGTTTAAATATTTAGTATGATTATTATGGAGATAGGGAAACTATCTAATATATTCAAAAAGAGGAGGAAATATGAAAAAAATTAATTTTTTTGCTACATTATTTATTACTGTTTTTGCATTAGGTGTAGTAAATGTTAGTGCAAAGGAAATACCTGTTACTGATGAGGCAACATTTAGGGATGCTTTAAATTCAGCAGTTACAGGTGATACTGTTGTTCTTAATAATAGTATTACATTATCAAAAAAAGATAATGCTCCAGGTGTTACTGATAAAGAGATTACTATTGATGGTAAAGACTTTACTATTACAGGTTGGAGAGATGAAGCTGGTTCATTATCAGCAGATCAAAGTATTATTACTGCTGGTGCTAATGGTATTGTTCATCTTAAAAATGTTACTTTAACAAATGCTCAAAAATATGGAGTACATGCTTATAATGGTGGTTATGTTAGTTTAGAAGATGTAACTATTAATAATTGTCGCTATGGAGGTATATTACTTAATGCGGGTACTATCGAAGTTATTAGTTTAAATTTAGGTTTTAATGGTCAAAATCCTGATGGCCAAGGTGGAATCCTAAATAATGGTATTGAAGTATCAACATCAGTTAAATTAACTGATCCAAATGCTATACCTAGTATAATTATGAATGGTACTATAAATTCTACAGAAAAGGATAATGTAATTTATTTTGCATCAGATGCTAATGATAATACAACAGGTTTTATTGTAGAAAATACTGATACTACTACTGATAAAATATTAGTAAATGGTACTACTGCTGTAATTACTGATGCTAATAATGAAATAAAATATGAAAGTAACGAATTAAAAGAAGGTACTGTTTTTGAAGGAGAAGATTATACTCCAAATATTGAAGTAACTGATCCAGTTGAACCTGAAACTCCAACAGATGAAGTAAAGAATGAAGAAAATCCTGAAACAAGTGATGGAATCGCTTTATTCTTAGGTTTAACTATTGTTGGTTTTGCAGGTGTTGCATTAACATATAGAAGACTTCATAATTAATAAGATTTAAGGCACTGCCTAAGCAGTGCCCTTTTTTCTTTTCTAACAAAATTGTAAGGAAATAATCATTGATATTATGTTATCATTTAGTTGGTGATAGATAATGAGACAAAAGGTTAGAGATATAGTGTTTTTGATATTAGGTATTACTTTAACGATTCTTTTCTTTACAGTAGTAATACCAGTACTTGAAATTATTGGATTAATTAAAGTAATTTATAATATTAGACACTTTAAAACTCATCATAAATTTATTAAAATAAATACATAAGGTGATGATTAGATGGAATATTTAGATTATTATGATGAAGAGGGTAATTATTTAGGTTATAAGAGTAGGGATGAAGTTCATAAAGAAGGGCTTTGGCATAATACTGTTCATTGTTGGTTATACGAGATGGATGGTAGTGTTTACTTTCAAATAAGAAGTAGTAGTCATAAATTTTATACGACAGCATCAGGACATGTTTTAAAAGGTGAGACTATTGAAGATGCTTTTAAGCGAGAAATAAATGAAGAGATAGGCCTTGATATAGATAGTAGTGATGCAACACTTGTAGATATTGTTCCTTGGCGTATGGATAAAATTAAAAATGGTGCTATCTTTAAAGATAGAGCAAAAGCGAATGTTTATGTTGACTTATTTGAGGGTAGCATTGATGATTTTAAATTTGACCCCAATGAAGTATTAGGTGTTGTTAAAGTAAAGGCAAAGGATGCTTTAAATCTCTTTAAAAATGGTAAAGGAGAAATCGAAGCGGTAATTATTACTACTAAAGATAATAAAAATGTAAAGGAAAGTAAACTAGTTAGTATAGATAATTTTCTTGTAAAGGAACACGAAACAACTTATGATAAATATAAAGATGTGTTAAATAAAGTAATAGAAATTACTAAATAAGTAGTAATTTCTATTTATTTTTGGTACAATACTTTCTAAGATAGGAGATAGATAAAATTGAAAGATGCTTATACTAAGAGTAGTAAGGATATTTTAGAAGAGTTAAATAGTAAGAAAGAAGGTTTGGAAGAAAAAGAAGCAACTAAAAGAATTGAAAAATCTGGTTATAATGAAATAGAAGCTAAGAAGCCTAAAACTATATTAGAAATGGTTATAGATGGGCTTAAAGATAAGATGATTTTAATACTTTTACTGGCATCAATTCTTTCTTTTATACTAGGAGAATTAGCAGAAGGGGTAGTTATATTAACAATTATCTTTATAAATTCTTTAATTAGTATAATTCAGGAGAAGAAAGCAATGAATGCTATTATTGCTTTAAGAAATATGAATGCTCCTCATACTACTGTTATAAGAGGTGGAAAGAAAAAAAATATTTTAACTAAAGAAGTAGTTCTTGGAGATATTGTTTATTTAGAAGATGGTAATATTGTCCCTGCAGATATTAGATTAATAGAAGAGAATGGTTTAAAAGTAGATGAATCATCTCTTACAGGAGAAAGTGTTCCTGTAGAAAAAGATGCTAATGTTACTTTAGATAAAAATACTACTTTAGCAGATAGAGTTAAT
>CASEDN010000076.1 GCA_949286645.1 uncultured bacterium | reverse complement strand
TGGAATATAACGTTGAGTTTGTGATATACTTGTCATATGCAATAAGTCCTTTCGTATAATTTTTTATTTCAATTAATATTTTATACGACTTATTGCTTTTTTTCTATATTGATGGTGTCACATCAATTGTAACTCTACATAGTAGTGATGAATAAAGTGCTGTAAATTGTTTGACTTAGTAGTCTTTTTTTGATATATTTAATTTAGATTTTTTGATGAAATCTAAAAGTAGAAATATAATTATTTAAAAGAGACTTAGTGGTTGGTGTAAACTAAGATAGTTATATTTTGAAATTACATAGATGGAGAAAAAACGTGACTTAAGCGTTAATTAGGTATAAGTGCATAGTTTCTAAGGATTAAGGATGGATACAGTGGTTTACCACGGGTTAGTCTCGTCCTTAGTTTATGGGAACTTTTTATTTTGTAGGAGTGGTAGTATGAGTTTAAGCGAATTATATAGTGAAGAAGTTAATCAGTATAGAAAAACTGGCAAATTACAGGTTGAACCTAGTCAAGTTTTAGCAATGTTACTGTTAGAAAAGAAAAAGTATTTTTTTCCTACTGATGTAAATATTGAAACTTTTTGTCGTGATTATGAGGATGAAATAAAAGATGATGTTGTTAAAGTAGAAGAGGATTTTGATTTAGACTCTCCAAAAGATGCTGATGAATTTTGGCAGATTTATGGCGGGGCAATAGAAGTATTATTTGATGGAATTACTCAGATGTCTCTTATGAATGGGGAAGATGTTTATCAATATTGTTATGGTGAATTTGAAAGTAGTAATAAAGTAAAGAGAATTGGAGGTTTAAAAAATGACATTAATAGAGTTTTATAATGAAGAATTAGAAAATTATCATGATACAGGAGAAAGAAATCATCCTAGTAATTTACTTGCTCTTCTTCTTTTAGATAAAAAAGATGAGTTTGAATCTTTAAAAGTAGAAGAAGGAGAATTTTATGATGCCTATAAGGAAGAAATTGATAGAGAAATTGATAAGGTTACTAAAGACTTTAATTTATCTAAAGAAGACTTTATTAATTATATTGAAGGAAACTTAGGTTTTTATGATGAAAAAGATTATGAAGAAGATAAGTTATGGCAAGTATTTGGTGAAGGATTTGGTGTTTTACATTGGGGATTAATGTATAGACCTGATTGCAGTGGGGAAGAAATTTATTTTGATTATTTTGGTGATACTAGAATTAAAGATAATAATCATGTTAAGAAATTAGGAGGGATAAAATGACATTGTTTGAAGAATTGAAATGGAGAGGACTAATTAAAGATATATCTAGTCCTGAACTTGTTGATAAACTAAATAAAGGTGGTCTTACCTTTTATATTGGAACTGATCCAACTGCTGATAGTTTACATATTGGACATTTTTCATCATTTTTAATTGCAAGACGTTTGAAAGAGGCAGGACATCATCCAATTTTGTTAGTAGGAGGTGCGACTGGTCTTATTGGAGATCCTCGTCCTACTAGTGAAAGACCTATGATAAGTAAAGAAGAATTAAATCATAATTTCCTTTGCTTAAAAGAACAAGCGGAAAGAATATTTGCAAGAGGAGATAAGGACTTTAAAGTAGTTAATAACTTTGATTGGATTAAAGATATTAATGTAATAGATTTCTTAAGAGATTATGGTAAGTACTTTAATATCAACTATATGCTTGATAAAGATATTGTAAGAAGAAGACTTGATTCTGGTATTACTTATGCAGAGTTTTCTTATATGATATTACAAGCATTAGACTATTTACATCTAAATAGTGAGTTTGACTGTACACTACAAGTCGCTGGACAAGATCAATGGGGTAATATTACAGCAGGTATTGACTTAGTTCGTAAAAAAACTGGTAAAGAAGTATATGCTTTCACAATGCCTCTTTTAACTAAAGCGGATGGTACTAAGTTTGGTAAGAGTGAAGGAGGAGCGATTTGGTTAGATAGAGAAAAGACTACTCCTTATGAGATGTATCAATTCTTAATAAATGCAGAAGATACTAAAGTAATAGATTATTTGAAATTCTTAACATTCTTAAGTAAAGAAGAAATAGATAAAATAGAAAAAGAACAGTTAGAGGCTCCAGAAAGACGTATCGCTCATAAAGCTTTAGCACGTGAAGTTATTACTTTTATACATGGAGAAGACGCTTATAATGAGGCTTTAAATATTAGTGAAGCATTATTTAGTGGTAATATTAAGAATCTTACTAGTCAAGAGATAGAAATGGCTTTTAAAGGGTTAGATAAGCTTATTATAGATAAAGATATGAATATAGTAGATTTTCTTGTAGAATATAATATCTGTAGTAGTAAAAGAGAGTCTCGTGAGTTTGTTAATAATAATAGTATTAGTATTAATGGAGAGAAGATTAATGACTTAGAGTTCACTATAGATAAATCTATTGCTATAGATAATAAATATGTAGTAGTAAGACGTGGTAAGAAGAAATACTTTATTGCATGTTTTGGAGGGAAAGATGAAGAAGAATAAAAAGGAATTAAAAATAGAACAAAAAAAACTTGTTAAATGGTTAAGAGTAATTATAGTCTTATGTATTGCTATTATAGTTGTAGAATTAGGTTATATTGGTCTTTCTTATTATAATAGAACAAAGTCTGTTGTTTATACTGATACTTTAAATAGCTTTAAAGAAATAGATGATGGTTATTTAGTCGTTG
>CASEDN010000075.1 GCA_949286645.1 uncultured bacterium | reverse complement strand
ATGGTAAGGATGAAATCATTTCTTGTACTGCTTGTTCATTAGCAGCTTGTCCTAATCGAAATACTATATTAATGATAATATTAGATACCATCATAACTCCAAGACCTACTAACCAGTATTTAACTCCAATATCTAGATTTTCTAAAAAGTCATTTTTGAATGTTTTCCATTCTTTTACTATGCTTTTTCTAAATACTAATAGGAGGATTATTAATAAAATAATGTTTGAAAATGCTGATAGCATAACTGTTTGATTTCCTGTTAGATTTTTTATATCCATATTAAATAGTAGTATGGGAATCAGTTGAAAATAAGAACTGTAGTAGAATGCTAAAAATAAAACAATGCATAAGATTAGTCCTTTTAGACTTATTATTTTTTCTTTTTCTTTCATGTTATCACCTTATTAAAGAATAGCATAAAATAAAGTAAAATTAAAGATATTTGTTGGTATTTTACAAAAAGTATGCTATACTATGTACAGAAAGGAGTGGGAAAGTAAAAGTCCCACTCTTATTATTTCTAGGAGGTGAAGTATGAAAGAGAAAATAATTCAATTAGTGAGTGAGGAGATTCGTCCATTAGGTGTTTTTGTGGATGATGTATTTGTATCTACGGAAGAAGGGAAAAAGCTATTAAATATTGTTTTAGATAGTTCTAATATTATTGATTTGAATTTGATTACAGAGGCTTCTAGAATCATCAATAAATTAATCGATCAACATCATGTATTAGATGATGATATTTATGAGGTGGATATTTATTCCAAAGAGAAGGGAGATGTTTAAGATGAATGGTAAAGAGTTTTTGATGGCATTAGATGATATTGTTAAAGAGAAAAATATTGATCCTGAAATAGTCTATGATGCAATGGAGTTAGCACTTACTTCTGCATATAAGAAAAATTTTAATTCTAAGACGAATGTAAAAGTGTTGTTTGATAGACAAACTGGAGATATTAAAGTTTATTCTTATTTGACAGTGGTTCCTGATGATAAGATGACAAAAGAAGAGTATGAAGATTATTTATTTGAACATTATACGGATGAAGATGAAGAAGAGGAAGAGCTAGAAGATGGAGAAGAACAAGAAGAAAAAGAGGAATATAGTTACTTTAATCCTGATGTTGAAATTAAATTAAGTGATGCGAAGAAGATTGATAAGACATTAGAAGTAGGAGATACTATTGACAAAGAAGTTACACCTAGAGATTTTGGTAGAGTTGCGACTTCTACTGCTAAACAAGTTGTTATTCAAAAGATTCGTGAAGCTGAAAGAAATAGTATTATGGAAGAGTTTGGAGATAAACAAGATGAACTTTTAATTGGTACTGTTGCGTTAGAGGATACAGATAATTACTTTATTGATTTAGGTCGTACTAATGGAATTTTACCTAAGAAAGATATTATTCCTGGTGAAAAGATTGAGATGGGAAGTCAAATTAAAGTTTATGTAACTAAGGTTGATAATAATGGTAAGAGTTTACTTATTTTACTTAGTCGTAGTCATTATGGATTTGTTAAGAGATTATTTGAACTTGAGATTCCAGAATTAGCTGATGGTACTATCATGTTATATAGTGTTGCAAGAGATGCTGGTAATAGAAGTAAAGTAGCTGTTTATTCAGAGTACTCTAATATTGATCCAATTGGAGCTTGTATTGGTGAGAAGGGTAGTAGAATTGCTCGTATTATTGAAGAGTTACATGGTGAGAAGTTAGATGTTGTTAAATATGATAAGGATCCTGCAGTATTTATTGAAAATGCTTTAAGTCATGCGAAAGATTTAACAGTAAGTAGTAAATATCCTAAGAAACAAGAAGCTATGGTTATTTCTGATGGAGATAATTTCTCTTTAGCTATTGGTAAAAAAGGACAAAATGCTCGTCTTGCTAGTAAACTTACACATTATAAAATTGATATCAAGACTACAGAACAAGCTAGAGAGGCTGGTATTAATTTTAGATAATTTTAGGAGGGTTTATGAAAGTTAGAAAGATACCTTTAAGAACTTGTGTTGTTACAAGGGAGAAATTACCTAAGATGGAATTACTTCGTATCGTTCGTACTCCAGATGGAGGAGTTGTTGTTGATGAAAGTGGAAAAATGAATGGTAGAGGTGCATATATTAAAAAAGATGTAGCTGTTTTAGAAAAAGCAAAACAGAAAAAGATATTAGAACGTCAATTAGAGTGTACGATAGAAGAGAGTGTATATGATGAGATAAAAAATATGTTAGAAAAATAAATGGAGGTGAAGTAATGTGATGAACATTGAAGATTACGCATTAGATGTTGGAAAGACAGTAGAAGAAATTAAAGCTTTATGTGATAAGATTGGAATAGAATATAAAGATGAGACTACACCTTTAGATGAGACGGATATTATTCTACTTGATAATGAATTGCAAGATCAGGAGGATTATATAGAGGGAGACATTGAAGATTTAGAATCTAGACGTTTAGAAGAAGAGGTAATGGATAAAGCAGAAGAACTTGCTTTAAATACTAAGTTTGATTTAGATAATTCTACTTCCTTTGAAAAAGTTAGACCTAAGTCTCAAAAAAGAGCAGATACTAAAAAGTCAGATTTCTTTAAAGAGAGAAAGAAAATTTATAAACATCGTGAAAAGTTACAGAAGAATGAAGCTAAAAAAGATGATAATGTT
>CASEDN010000074.1 GCA_949286645.1 uncultured bacterium | reverse complement strand
GGTAATAAAGGATATTTTGTCGCAAGTGATTCTTGGTTTGAAAAGTATGTATATCAAGTAGTTATTAATAAGAAATATTTAACTCAAGAACAATTAGATGAAATGTCATATGAACCAGTAGAGTTAAAACCATGGGATCCTATGGGGGCATTAGCATAGACTAATTAATTTATTTGTGTTATAGTGGTAAATAAGAAAGAAGGAAGTAATATGAGAGATGAGTTAAAGTATCCTAGAGCTTTTGCTCTAATGCCTGTACCTATAGAAATGGCTTATAATGAAGCAGAGTTTAATGTAAGCGGAGTATACTGTTATGTTGTATCACCATGTTATATTGTTAGAAGATATACTGACTATATGAAATATGATTATGGTATAGAACATGCTGGTTTTGAAGTTGTTTTTCCACGAAAATATTTAGGTCTACATATTCATAAAAATGAAGAAGAAATATTAGAAAGAAATTTAGGCGAAGTTCCAGAAGCACCTTTTTCTATTCCACATAGTGATATGAGAAGAAATTACCAAAATGCTGTTTCCCTAGATTATAATATGGTAACAGAGGATTATGAAGAAGCTATAAAAATACGTGATAAAGAAAATGAAAAATTAGTACTAAATTCTTTTTTACCATCTAAATACTTTGAAGATGATTCATATAAAGATATAATTGCTGAAAAAATTGCTATATATAATGAAGAAGTAAATAAATATCAAGAAGAATTAAACAAATTAGAACCTAAAGAACAAGTTAAGAGAAAAATAAAAACACCTGCAAGTAAGTAGGTGTTAAATACTTTATTGGTAGCCTGTACGGGGTTCGAACCCGTGAATACGAGCTTGAGAGGCGCGCGTGTTAAACCACTTCACCAACAGGCCATAACAAGTTACTAATAAATTTTAGCACACTTTTTTTAAACATGCAATACTTGTCAAGAATAAAAATATGTGGTATAATACTCTTCCTATGGAAAGGCAGTGATTTATATGATAAGTTTACCATTAATGATAAATGATGTAATATTAAAAGTAACTATTAACTTTAAAGATTTAGAGGTAAAAAAAGATAGATTAGATTCAGGGGCAAAAGATGTAAAAGAAAGTGACATAATTATTGGTAAAACTCATCTTAAAGCTTATGAAGATACTAAAAAGCCTATTACAAATCCTAAAGCTATTACAGATTTTATTAGGAGGAATATTAATTACGGAAGTGAGAATGCTAATTATATCGAAGTAAATACTAAAAGATATAAAGATAGAGATTTCTATGATACTTATATAGTTCCTGCTCCTAGTTATAAACCTAATGAAGTAAATGATTATATTTATGGTACACTTGTTAATAATATTAGACTTAGTAGTCCAGATAAAATAAAGAAAACAAATATATCACTTACAAGTATAGGGTTTGATGAGTTATTTAATGGAGGATTTTATAATAAAATTGCAAGCATAAAAAACAATAATCCTAATCCACTTTATATTAGAAATAGTTTAATGAATGCTGGATGTGAAAAACAATTAGAAATATTAGATTTCCTTAATACTTTAAATTATGAGAATAGTAAAAATAGTGATGTTTTATTAACTGAGGAATTAGATACAGTTAATGCTTTCTTTAACGATTCTAACAAGATAAATAACTTTTTAACAAATTATAAAAATACTGCTATAAATAATTATGATAGTTATATGTATCTAGCTGCTTTAAATACCATAGTAAATGGAAGAAATTTAGAATGGCCAGTACTTTCAGAAGAACAACAAAAAATACTTATCAAAAAATTAAATTCTAATAGTAGGGTTGCTTAATTATGAAGTTTAATAGATTAGAGAACTTAATAGGTTCTTTTTCTTTAGAAAAGTTAAAAAGCTCTACTGTTCTAATTGTTGGCCTTGGAGGAGTAGGGGGATATGTTGTTGAAGCACTTGCTAGAAGTGGTATTGGTAATTTGATACTAGCAGATTATGATAAAGTCGATATTACAAACTTCAATAGACAAATAATCGCTGTTAATGATAATATTGGTAAGTATAAAGTAGATTGTTTTAAAGAAAGAATAGAAAGCATTAATGAAGAATGTAATGTTATTTCCTATAACTTAAAAATAGATAATGAAAATATTAAAGATATTTTTAACACTAAAATAGATTTTGTTGTAGATGCAGTTGATGATGTAAGAGCAAAGGTTTCTATAATTTCTTATTGTTTAGAACATAATATAGAATTTATTAGTTCTATGGGTACTGGTAATAGATTAGATCCAAGTAAACTAACTATTACAACTTTAGATAAAACTTTCAATGATCCACTTGCAAGAAGCATTCGTTCTAAGTTTGATAAGAGTGTACAGAAAAAAATAACCGTTTGCACATCAACTGAATTACCTTTAAAAGTTAAAGATAAATCTGTTATAGGTTCAAATGCCTTTGTACCTAGTAGTGCAGGACTTTTAATAGCAAGTTATATAGTTAGAAAAATAAACGAGACTAAATGTTAGCCTCGTTTTAAAATTTTCTATATAGTCCTACAACTTTACCAAGTATTGTTACTTCATCTAATATTATAGGATCCATTGTATCATTTTCTGGTTGTAATCTAAAATGACCATTTTCTTTATAAAATGTTTTAACAGTCGCTTCATTATTATTATTCATAGCAACTACAGTTTCACCATTTCTAGCAGTATTACATCTTTCAACTATTAAGATATCTCCATCATATATACCTACATTAATCATAGACTCACCACTTACTTTTAAAGTAAATATTTCTTTTTGATTACCAAATAATTCAGTAGGTAAAGCGAAAGTCTCATCAGGTCGTTCTATCGCCTCAATTGGTGTTCCTGCAGTAACTTTACCAAGTAGAGGAACTTTAACAACCTCATCATCATTATCTAAGTATTCATTATCAACTAATACCTCAATAGTTCTATTAGTACCGCTACCTTTCTTAATATATCCTTTTTTTACTAGTTGTTTAATATGAAAATGAATAGTAGCAGGACTAGATAATTTTGCTTCATCTCCTATTTCTCTTACAGTAGGTGGGTAACCGTTTTTCGCAATT
>CASEDN010000073.1 GCA_949286645.1 uncultured bacterium | reverse complement strand
TCATAAGATCTTTAGATAGTTCTAATTCCTCTTCAACATTTCCTTTCATAGCAAGAAAACTACCATTTTTATTTACTAATGGCATAGTCCATAGGAGTAATTTAGGTAAAGCACTTACGGCTCTTGCTGTTACGATATCAAATTTTTTACCATCACTAATTAAATCTTCGGCACGATTGTGATAAGCTTTTATACCAGTTAATTGTAATTTATCTATTAGATTGTTAAGATATTTTACTCTTTTCAAAAGAGAATCTACTAAAGTTATTTCTAAATTAGGATAGAATATTTTTAAGACAAGTCCTGGAAAACCTGCTCCTGTTCCAATATCACAAAGAGTATTAACTTTAGATAAATCATATACTTTGGCTAGAGTTAGACTATCATAGAAGTGTTTTAAATAGACATCATCTTTCTCTATTATTCTTGTTAAATTCATTGTTTTATTAGTTTCTATTAAGGTATTATAAATAATATCTAGTTGTTCTAGCTTTTCTTTTGTTACATTTAATCCTAAATTTTCTACTTCTTTTATAAATTCTTCAATAGTCATTTAGATTCCTCTTTTCTTTAAATATACGGAAATAATAGCGATATCTGAAGGATTAACACCACTAATTCTGCTTGCTTGTCCTAATGTTATAGGTCTAATATTTTCTAGTTTTTCTTTCGCTTCACTAGCAATATTAGGAATATCTTGATAGTTAATATCTTCTGGTATTACTTTATCTTCTAATTCTAACATTTTTTGTGCTTCTTCCATAGATTTTTTAATATAACCTTCATATTTTACATTTATCTCTACTTCTTTTAATACTTCTTTAGAATAATTTAGTTCTTTAAAGTTAGTTAAATCTTCAATAGATAGTTCAGGTCTTTTCAATAAATCATATAATGTAATACTATCTTTTAGAGGAGATGTATTTAATTTTATTAAGATATCGTTTATTTCACTTTTAGGTGTAATTTTTGTTTCTTTTAAAATGTTAGTTAACTCTTCTATATCTTTTTTCTTTTGTAAGAAATTATTATAAATATCATCTTTTATTAGTCCTATTTTATGACCATACTCTCTTAATCTTAAATCAGCATTATCATCTCTTAGAAGAAGTCGATATTCAGCACGTGATGTTAAAAGACGATATGGATCTTTTACTCCTTTTGTTACTAAGTCATCTATTAAAACACCAATATATGATTCATTTCTTTTTAATATTAAAGGAGCTTTTTCTTCTAGTTTTAGAGAAGCATTAATTCCAGCGATTAGTCCTTGTCCGGCTGCTTCTTCATAACCACTTGTTCCATTTATTTGTCCTGCTGTATAAAGGTTTTCAATTAATTTAGTCTCAAGAGTTGGTTTAATTTGTCTTGCTTCAATAGCATCATACTCTATAGCATAAGCATATTTTAATATTTTAGCATTTTCTAAACCAGATAGACTATGAACCATTTGTTCTTGAACATAGTGAGGCATACTTGTTGAAAAACCTTGTAAATATAGGTCATCATAATAAATACTTTCTGGCTCTAAAAATAATTGATGACGTTCTTTATCACTAAATCTAACTACTTTATCTTCAATAGATGGACAGTATCTTGGTCCTACTCCTTCAACATAGCCTCCATACATACTGGATTCATTAAGATGTTCTTTGATTATTTTATGAGTTAATTCATTAGTGTAAATTAAATAACAAGGTAGTTGGTATTTATAAGCAAGAGCGGTATTACTATCATATGAGAATGTTATATCTTCACTACTTCCTAATTCTTCTTGCATTTTAGAAAAGTCAACACTACTCTTTTCAATACGTGGAGGAGTTCCTGTTTTTAATCTTAAAATATTAAAGCCTATTTTTTTTAAGAAAGGACTTAAGTAATTACTAGCTTTCTCACCATGAGGACCACCTTCAGTCTTTTTATCACCTACTAAAATTGTTCCTTTTAAATATGTTCCTGTTGTTAAAATAACGTCTTTACTTTTTATTTCTTCGCCACTTTCTAATACTACTCCACTTGCTTTATTATCTTTTATAATAAGTTCTTTTA
>CASEDN010000072.1 GCA_949286645.1 uncultured bacterium | reverse complement strand
TTATCATCAATTTCTTTTAGTAAATCAAAAGTATTATACATAAACACCACTTCCTATTCTTTAGTTAAATTATATCAAAGAAAAAACAAATAGTAAAACTATTTTGTCATACCGTTTGCTTCCATTGTATTTGTATTAGTATTTTCTTCAAAAATTATACTTCCATCAGTTTTAACAACAAGATTACCATCAGTACCATTAGCATAAGCTTCTATTGCTTGATCAACAGCTTGTTCTGTAGTTGTTTGATCAGTATTAGTATAATTAGATACATTTGGTTGTTCAGCTTCATTCTGATATATAGATGTTTCATCATTAGAAATTGCTTGTTCAACTGGTACAAAATCATCAGTAGGAATGCTTGGTTGTTCTGGTAAAGTGTCCGTTGTTTCCTGGCTAATGTTTTGTGCTTGGTCATCTTCGCTAGATACATAGTTTCCATCAGCAGCTGTTTCTTCTTGTGGAGGAAGTACATCGTATATATAGTCGCCATTATAATCAGATGGTGGCACGACAGTAATTTCATTATCGATTGCACCTTCATTACCTGTAAAACTATCATCCAACTTAATATCATCTTTATCAGTATCTTGATTATCATCAGCAGAAACATCAATTTCTTGATCGTAGTCTTCTTTATTAGTATCATCACTAACTGGCTCTTCAGTTGTAATAAGATTGTTATAAGGATCTTCATTCTTATTTTGATTATCATTATCTTCTGTATTCTCAAGTTTAGCATCAGGATCTTGGAATGGTAACATATCTTTATTTACACTACCTGGAGTTGTTTCTTTTTTTATTGTAGATGACGAATTACCAGGTCCAGAACTAGTACTACTTGAATTTGAATTAGAATTGGAATTGGAGCTAGAACCAGAGCTAGAACCAGAACCAGAATTGCTACTACTTTTATTATTGACATTATAAGTAGGCGTTGTTTTTGTTACTTTTGCTTCAGCTTTTTGAGCTTCAAGAATCTTTTTTGTTTCGTTTACTATTTTAGCAATAGCATCGCTTATAGTATTAGCAACATTTTGTGCTTTATCTTTATCTAAAGCTTTTTTGTTATTATCATTATCTTTAGTGTCATCTGCTTCATCAACAATAGCATTGCCACTATTACTACAACTTTTGGCACAACTACCAATAGTTATAGCAGTAGTAGTGATTAGAAGAGTAGCAATTATTATTCTAGCTTTTTTAAGAATTCTAAAGTTCGTAACCTTATTAAGAATATTATTCTTTTCTTCTGTCTTTTCTTCCTTCTTTTCTTCTTTATTATCCTTTTTAACGGATTTTGCATCTTCCTTATCTTTACTGTTAACAAAATCTTCATGACTGACATTATTGCCATCAGCATTAATTCTGTCAAAGACTTCTCTTAAACTTTTACAATTAACATTGAATCTATCCGGATATTTTATGAAAAGATTTAATATATTTTTCTTACCGTATTTATAACCATTATCTGCAGCGCATTTTACAAAGGCTCTTTGGTATTCATCTTTATCACGTGTAAAGTGAACGGTTTCTTTACCCGTAGTGTTATCCTTAGTTACATAGCAATATAAATCATTAATATTGCCACTTTTATCAGTATCTTTATCTTTAATTATATAAAATTTTACTATTTTACTATTCTTATCCATATATATCACCTCTATCTAGTATTACCTGTATAAGTATATCCTTGATTTAATAAATTAGTATCATTATAAGTACTCCATTTTGTATCAGTGGAACCGCTACTAATCAAATTCCTGGTTCTATAACTATAATAGTGAACAGTAGCAAGGGCTATGTTACCTTTGGAGTCTGTACCTATTACTTCAGTTCTGGAATAAAGTTGGATTTCTTTTAAACAATTAGCATCATTAGCTCTACATTTAATAGCATTATATCTTTTACCATTAAGTTCCCATTTGCTCCAACTACTCCATCCTGATAGAACTGGATTAGTAATTTTTCTATATTCATACATCACAGTAATTGGTGGTGTAGTATTAACATTATTATTATAAGATTTATTATTAGTATTACTAATATTACTATTTTTATTAGTTGTAGAATCTTCTGGCTCTGTAATTTCTACTTTTTCGGTTTCTTCTGTTTTATCATTGTCTTTTGATGATTTCTCTTTACTACTATCTTTTTTACATATATCGTGTTCACAGTAATCATATTCTCCTACTTTCATAAGGGAATAATCTTCTTTCTTATCACACTCTAAATTAACTCTTAAAGTATAATCATCATCATTCTTTGTTAATCTAATATAACTAGTATTAACATTACAGGCCTTACCATCAGCATCGGTAAAAGCTTCTAAAAGATTGGAATTAATCATCTCTCTTAATGTTAATTCAGTATTCTCTCCTACTTCCTTTGGTAATTTATCTTCTGTATAATATTTATAAGCAGCATCTTCCATTTTCTCTAAGTTAGCACTAAAAACTTTATCATAATTAGAATCACTTGAATTAGT
>CASEDN010000071.1 GCA_949286645.1 uncultured bacterium | reverse complement strand
TTCTTTTTTCTTCAAATTTTTGAAATGAGTCCTCTAAAGCCTTAATTTTATCGTGGTCTTCTATTACCATATTATTTATATATTTTTGTTCCAACAAATTATTTGAGACATATTTTCTCATGGCAATAAAAGCATCCATTATTCTTATACTTACTTCTGTTGCAACTTTAGTTCTAAGTATTGTCGCTAACATTGCAACACCTTGTTCTGTAAAAACTCTTATATTATATCTTCTACCACCATGTCCATTTGAACTTGAGGTCAAAAAATTGACCTCAAGTCGCTCATTTCTTTATCAGTCAAAACAAAACTAAAACGTTCTGGAAATTTTTGAGGACTATTTTTTACCGCTTGATTGATTTCTTTAGTTCCATTCTTGCATTCATAAAGCCTTGCTAAATCACTATCTAACATCACTTGAACTCCACGAACTTCATAGATTAAATTTTCTATATTAATATTATCATTTAATATAACATCATTCATATATTTTCCCCCTGCGATTTTAAGATTTATACTAGAAACCTTTCACTTATATAATATACACTTTATTAATTTTTTCTTCGTAATTTTAACAAAGTTATAGATTCTAAATGATAAGTATTAGGAAATTCATCTACTAATTTAATAGATTTGAGTTCATATTCATTATCTAAAATATTAATATCACGAGCAAGAGTTAGAGGATTACATGAAACATAAATAATATTCTTTACTTTTAAAGATAAGAGAAAATCTATTAAGTCTTTAGAAATACCACTTCTTGGAGGATCTAAAATAATAGTATCAGGGGTATAATCAAGATTGTTAATGACTTTACTTACATCGCCTAAATAAAACTCTGTATTTGTAATATTATTTAACTTAGCATTACTTTTAGCATCCCTCACTGCATCTTCTACTACTTCAATACCAATTACTTTCTTAGCATAGTCACTTACTAAAAGACTAATAGTACCAGTACCACAATATAAGTCATAAATAATATTACAATTTAGTTCTTTTACTAAATTAATAACCTCTTTATAAATTAAACTAATACCCTCTTTATTTACTTGAAAGAAAGAGTCTTTCCTTACCATAAACTTTTTAGATAAAACATCTATCATTAAAGAAGATACACCACTGATTAGTTCATTATTATAATATAGAGAACTAACAGTTGATGAGAAGAACTTATTTATTGATTCTTTAGATTCCTTACCTTCTAGTATTAACATAAGTTTACCATCTAAAGATTTAATAATAGCTTTAGTTAGTTTCTTATGTACTTTAATAAAAGAATTTAAAGAGGCAGTTAGAGTTATAATATTACTATCTAATAAATTACATTTATCTATAGGAATTAAATTATTAGTCTCTTCTTCATAATACCCTAACTTATCACCTTTAATATGAAAAGTTACTTTATTACGATAGTTATAACATTTAGTAGGAATTATCTCTAAAGAGTCTAAATTATAATTTGTATATTTAGAAAAAATATTCTTAACAGTATTCTTTTTATACTCTAACTGTTCATCATAATTTAAATGTCCTATCTGACAGCCTCCGCAAGTTTGATAATAAGGACAATATTTTACTTTAAGAGGGTCACAGCTTTTACCTATAGAATATTTTTTCTTTTCTTTTACTAATTTAATAGAAACATCTTCACCTAGTTTTACTTTAGGTATAAATAATACTTTATTATCTATTTTGGCAATTCCTCTACCTTGATGATCATAATCTATTATTTTAACTAACATAAACTTCACCTACTAATAGATTACTACAAAATTTATGAACGGAAAAGCTTTTTAGTATCACTTGACACCCAAGAAATGTGTTATATCATAATTACACAAAGAGGAGAGAAAAATATGTTTGAGAGAAATAATATTGATGATTTATTTTTAGCAAGTATCAGTGTTTCATATCCTGATAATGATATAGTAACTGATAATGTTGGTGGTCTTTTAAAATTGAGTAGAGCAGGATATGGATACTAAACAATTTTAAAAAAAGAAGGAGAAAAATACATTGATTTAAATG
>CASEDN010000070.1 GCA_949286645.1 uncultured bacterium | reverse complement strand
TACTAGGTATTCCTAGTAGATATAATAGCATATCTAATATAACAAACCAATCGAACATGATACAGAAAATTTGTTCTATAAAAAGAAATGAGGTAACTATGATAGATGTATATGAAAAATGTAATTTATGTCCTAGAAATTGTTTAATAGATAGAACTAAAACTTTAGGATATTGTAAAGCTAGTGATAAGGTTAAGGTTGCAAGAAGTGCCCTACACTATTTTGAAGAACCTTCTATATCTGGTACTAATGGTAGTGGTACTATCTTTTTTAGTAATTGTAATTTAAAGTGTTGTTATTGTCAGAATAAAAAAATATCTACTGATGGATTTGGAAAAGAAGTAACTATAGAAAGACTTGCAAATATGATCTTAGAGTTAGAAGAAAAGCATGCTAACAACATTAATCTAGTTACTCCTACTCACTATGTTCCTAGTATTATAGAAGCGATTAAGCTAGCTAGAAGTAAGGGATTATCTATTCCTATTGTTTATAATACTAGTGGTTATGAAAATAGAGAGACACTAACACTATTAGATGGTTATATTGATATTTATTTAACTGACTTGAAGTATTTTGATAATAAGTTAGGTAAAGACTTATCAAAATGTTCTAACTATTTTGAAGTAGTATCTAAAGCATTAGATGAAATGTATAGACAAACAGGTAAAAATAAATTTAATGATACTGGTCTAATGACTAAAGGTATTATTGTTAGATGTTTAGTCTTACCTACTAAAAGTGATGATACTAAGAAAATAATAAATTATTTATATAAAAAATACCAAGATAATATCTATCTTAGTATTATGAATCAGTATACCCCTGTTAATCATATCAAAGACTATACCTTTTTAAATAATTCTGTTAGTGAAGATGAATATAATGAAGTAATAGATTATGCAATAGATTTAGGTATTAAAAATGCTTATATGCAAGAAGGTGGTACTTGTAGTGAATCATTTATACCTGTTTTTGATCTTGAAGGTGTTTAAGGCGTTCTACTTTAGAATAAATACATCCACAGTAATCTTGACGATATAAATTATAAGTATGAGATAACTCTATACTTCTTTTATAACCATTTTTCTTTTTAAAATCAGCATATAAATAATTAACATTATATTTTTTAGAAAGTTCTTCCCCTATTTCATTTAACCATTTACTATTCTTATAAGGACTAATAGAAAGAGTTGTTGTAAAGTAATCAAAGCCCCATTCTTTAGCAAGTCTAGCAGTCTCTTCTAATCTTAAGTTATAACACTTATAACATCTAATATCTCCTTCTTTTAAATCTTCTAAACCACGGGATATATCTAAAAACTTTTCTTTTTCATAATTACAATCTAATAATTTAATATTATAACCTACTAGTTTAATAAACTTCTCTAACTCTTCACGTCTTTTAAGATATTCTTTATAATCAGTAATATTTGGATTATAGAAGAGAATTGTTATATCAAAGTATTTAGATATTTTCTCTAATACTGATGATGAACAAGGAGCACAGCAAGCATGTAATAATAATGTTGGTTTATTATTTAAATCAATATTATCTAATATTTTCTCGCATTCTAAATTATAATTCATCTTCATCACCTTTATTTATTATTTTTCACTAAGACTTTATCACTTTTTATTAACCCTAATCGTTCTTCCTTTTCATGTGTTATATTATATTTTTCATTAATACTTTGATAATTATCAATATTTTGATGATAAAATTCAACAAATAAATCGTCATTTTCTCTACACTTTCTTATAGTAGCATTGACTATATCTATTAGATAATCTGCTTCTTCACGTGTTATTAGGGGGACTTTTCCATAATCTATAAACTCATCATTCCACAAATTATAACTATAACTGTATAATGGTAAAATAAATAGTGGTCCATCAACCGAGCAAGCAAACCCATTATATGCTACATATAAAACACCTTGACTTAAAGTAATATCAAGAAAATAGTGATAATTATTTTCTTCTATATAATTTATTACATGATTAGAACCAGTAGCTTTTTTATGAAAATTATGCAAAAACAATCTCATTGCACAAATACTATAATCTTCTATATTATTATCAACTGGAGTGATAGAATTTTTAATATTAAATCTATCAAGAGTCTTCTTAGCAAATGATGCAATATGTCTACAACTACCAAAACCGCTAAATATTTTAAGAGCATAATTTAATATTTTATCATCACAAAATTATTTTATATCTACTATATTTTTACTATAAGCATATTCACTTGTTACAGATAAATAACCACAATGTATTAAGTAACCTAAAAAAGATATAATTTCCATACCAGTTTTAAAATTAAAAGTATTAGCAAGAGATTCTATATTATCTAAAACTTTATAAAAATCATCTTTTAATTCTTGATGGATTGAATCGTTTTTATAAGAAGATAGATACTTATATAACTCTTTATCTCTTTTTATTTCATCTTTTATTTTCTCCCATATTTCTTTACATTCTTGCCATTCGTTCTTTTCATGGTCTATAAATTTTTTTATTTTATCATCTATAAACATAAGATCCCCCTCTAGTGTTATATCATTATATCACTTTATAATAATCATATCAATATCATAAATTTTCTTTTTTTAGCATATCTATTACTGAAAAGGAAACAGTGATACTATGTCTAACTTTACTTATGCATTTATTTTATCTACCCTAGCAGGTCTTTCTACTCTTATTGGTTTTATTCCTCTACTTTTTAAGTTAAAGAATGAAAAATATATTATCTTAGCATCTCTATCTTTTGCAAGTGGTGTAATGATATGTGTATCTCTTACTGATTTAATACCTGAATCTTTTAATCTCTTAACTACTATATTTAAAGGTTTCCCTGCTCTTTTATTTCTTTTAATATTTATCTGTCTTGGTGTAATTACATCGATGTTAATAGATAAGTTCTTACCTAATAATGATAATAAATCTATCAGTAATAAAAAACTATATAGATTAGGTCTTGTTTCTATGCTTGCAATTATTATGCATAATATTCCTGAAGGAGTTGCTACTTTTCTATCTAGTTCTACTAATAAAGGATTAGGCTTATCTTTAGCTTTGGCTATTAGTTTTCATAATATCCCTGAAGGAATAAGTATTGCAATTCCCATATACTTTAGTACTAAATCTAGGTTTAAAGCCTTTTTATATACTTTAATATCAGGCTTATCAGAACCATTAGGAGCGATACTTGCTTATCTATTTCTATCTTCTATCATTAATAACTTTATTATGAGTGTAATACTTGCTATGATAGCAGGTATCATGATACATATTAGTATTTATGAACTATTAATTGAGTCTTTAAGTTATAAAAAAAGAAGACATACCTTTATCTTCTTTAGTATAGGATTTATCTTTATGTTAATATCTCATTTTCTATTAGGTTAACTCTTAATAAGTCTTTTTACACTATCAACAGTAGCTTTCCTATCACTACTTAATTCATCAGCTTTAAGTTCTCTAATCTCTTCATAATGTTCTGTTAATTTTCCATCTTTATATGTTAAATTAATTACTTCAGTAGAACTACCAACCTTAGAACTTAATTCTAATTCTTTTATTGACTCTAAAAATAACTCTGATCTAATAGATATATCATTATTACTGTAATTTACAATAGCACGTCCTCCGTACATACCATTAATTTCTTTACAACATTCAAGAAAACTTTCAAAGTTTTCTTTTTCTTGATTAAACGAACAGTAAAGATCTAACCTAAAAGAAATATTACCTTGATAATTAGTAGAAAATGAATAACTTTCTTCACCTTTTTCTATAGTATATCTAACAGGATGATTACCAACAGAACGATATCTTGTTAAAACAGCACCATCTTTATAATAATTTCCAAAGCCTATTTCTTCTAACTTGTCAAAATAACTATATAAGGTAAAAAGGTTTTCACGTCTTTTTTCCAGTTGAAATATATCTTTGTTCCTTTTACCATTATCATAACTATATAAATCAATCATAAACTTATAGGTATTTCCTCTAATATCTTTTACATAAACAAAATCATCATCTATATTAAAAACTTCTACATCTTTATCAAAAAAACCTAACTGCTTTAAAGCTCTTTTTAGTCTTTTCTCTTTAGTCTTTTTAAAGCTAGACATGCTTAATTTAGTATTTATATATTTATCTTTACTATAGAAATTCATCTGCATCACCCTCTTGGCTATATATTATACAACTTATTTAAAAAAATGCAGCATGATATTTGATTAAGAAAGCTTTTTATAGTACAATATTTTTAGGTGTTAAATATGAAGAGAATCTTAATTAGTTTAATTCGTCTTTATCAAAAGATGCCGTTAGCAAGTCATGGGGCTTGTCATTTTTATCCTACTTGTTCTAATTATACTATCGAAGCGATAGAAGAATATGGTTCCATAAAGGGATGTTTTATGGGTTTTAAAAGAATCTTAAGATGCCATCCTGGAGCAAGATATGGATATGACCCAGTTATTAGAGAGGAGAAAAAGAATGAAAAGAAGTATAAAAAAATTAGGTAAGATTGCTTTACTAGGTGTGGCAATTTTATTTACTACTACAGGTTGTAAAAGTGATGATATGGAGGATATTGAAATAGTTGCTACTAATTATCCTAATGAATATATTATAGAAAGGCTTTATGGAGATCATGCTAAGGTTAGTAATATTTATCCTGATGGTGTCGACGTTAATGATTATGAATTTACTAATAAACAAAAAAGAGACTTTGCTAGTAAAGACCTATTTATCTATACAGGATTAGTTGATAGAGAAAGGAAACTTGCTGTTGAGTTGCTTGATTATAATAAAGACTTAAAAATAATTGATAGTTCTTATGTTCTTGATAATGATTATAATATGAAAGAAGTATGGCTTGATCCATCATTTATGTTAATGATGAGTCAAAATGTTAGAATTGGTTTGAAAGAATATATAGAAAATAATTATTTAAAAGAAGAAATTGATGAAAATTATGAGAAATTGAAAGTTGATATTTCAGAACTAGACGCTGATATTAGACTAGCAGTTGAAAGTGCACCTTATAAAACTATTGTTGCAACTGATAATAATTATAAATTTTTAGAAAAATATGGTGTTAAAGTATATATTTTAAATGATGACACAAGTGAAAAAGATTTAGTGGAAATTCGTGATTTAGTAGAGAATGGTTATATTACAAAAATATTTAGTTATAAAGATATAAAGAGTTCTAACAATGTTCAAAATTTAATTAATACTTATCCAAATAGTTTAGAAATTATTAATTCTAATAGAATAATAGTTTTAAATGATGAACAAAGAGAAACAGAAACTGATTATATTACATTAATGAATCAAAATCTAGATAATATTAAAGAAGAATTATACCATAATAATTAATAAATTTTAAAACAGTGCTAATAATTATCAGCACTGTTTTAAAATAATCTCAATATATCGTTAAATGTTACATATATCATTAATAACATTAATAAGAATAATCCTACGGCGTGAAATTTAGCTTCTGTCTCAGGCTTAACAGGACTTCCCTTAATCTTTTCTATAATGATAAATAAAATATGTCCTCCATCAAAAGCTGGTAATGGTAATAAATTAATAAAACCTACATTTATTGATAAGAATGAGAATAAATAAAGTAAACTAGCTATTCCCCCACTTGCTTGAGATCCCACTACTTCATATATTCCTACAGGTCCACTTAACTGATTTAAATGAATTCCTCCAGTAAATAAATTTAATAAAGTAACACCCATCTGTTTAAATAAAGATCCTGTTTTAACTACTGTATATTTTAGAGAAGCTAGAAAACCATCTTGTTCTTCTCCTACCATACCAATACCATAAAGATATCTTTCTTCGCCATCAACCTTAGTCTTTTCAGGTTTTATTTTATATGTTTCTACATTGTCATTTTTATCTTTTATTTTAAACTCAGTCGCTTCATTAGTATCGGCAATTGTTAAATAAAGTGATATATCATCTATAGTCCAAATATCATGACCATTAATTTCTAATATTTCATCACCTTTTCTAAGTCCTGCCTCATAAGCTGGTGTTCCCTTTTCTACACTAGATAAAATTGGTTCTGTTGAGGTTGCTCCCCAAACTAATGAAATAAAGAATAACACTAAGATAGCAGAGATAAAGTTAAACCCTGCTCCAAAAAACATTACTAAAAATTTTTGCCAGGGCTTCTTACCAGGAAGTGTTCTATCTTTTGGTAGGTCTTCCTCTTCTCCCTCTTCTCCAGCTAACTGACAAAAACCTCCTATAGGAATCGCTCTTAAAGAATATACTGTCTCTCCTTTTTTAAAACTAAATAGTTTAGGACCCATACCAAGAGCAAATTCATAAACATATATTCCTGTTAATTTAGCAAATAAGAAGTGTCCTCCTTCATGAATAAAAATAATTGAACCAAGTAAGATTATAAATAATATTAATGTAACCATGTTGCCTCCTAAATTAATCCCATTACTAATATAAATGCTAAAATTACAAAAATTAGACTATCTAAACGATCTAGTATACCTCCATGTCCAGGAATAAGATTAGAAAAATCTTTAACATTAAATGTTCTTTTAATAGATGAAAATACTAAATCACCAAGTTGTCCTACAACTGCTAAGAATAATGTTGTTAGTATCAATATTGCTAAAGAAATACCTGAATCTATTACTGTATAATAAAATGTAGTTGCTACAAAAGTTCCCATTAAGACTCCACCTATAAAACCTTCTATTGTCTTATGAGGACTGATGCTTGGTAATAGTTTATTTTTACCTATATACATACCTGTTATAAGAGCAAAAGTATCTGTTATTACTGTTATAAGTAGTAAATAAATTAAATAATTAAGACTATAATTTCTAACTACTAATATTAAATTAAAGGAGATATTTATAAAAAGAAGTGAACCTATTAAATACAAAGCATCATTAATATCATAATCCATTTCTTTCTTATCTTTAAGTAATATAGGTAAAAGAAATAATAGAACTATAAAACTTATTAAATGGTAACTCATATTATAACTAAATATATTTTGATTATAAGTTAAAATTATAGAAAATATAATTAATAAATATGATATTATTTTCATTAAAGTAGGAAACTCTTTTTTCTTTTCTCTTATAGTTATTAACTCATACATTGCTCCTACTGCAAGGAAAGTCATAAGTATTGCAAAAGGAATACCTCCTATAAGTAATAATGGTACAAATATTAATATCATAATAATAGCACTTATTACACGTTTTTTCATGTTAGCACTACCTCCAATCTTATAATAAGTATAATATATTTTTTACTTTTAGACAATAAGCTTTAATATTATTTATTAAAATTCATTATAAGTCTTTTTACTGTATCACCATCGTTAATATCAAGATAATTTTCTCTCATAACACTCTTATTAATATTTACTTTTAATAATTCATTTAATTCTTTAGTTCTACTAGATAGTGATAAGTTTTTAGTATCTTCATATTTGGTAATACTTGCTAGATAAGCAATTATATGGGGATAATCAAACAAAGGAACATTATCTAATTCCATACTTGTATCTATTATTCTTAAATCTTTTAAACTAATATTTTTACCATGATATAACTCATCCATTAATTCAAAGAGTTTTATTTGCCCCCTTGTTGTAATTAAATTGCTATTAATAGCGATAGAAACGTCTGATTTATATCCTAAAGACTCTAAATATTCTTTAAATAATAGTTCATTATAATAAGCTAAATATTCACTAAAGATAAACCACTCTTCTGTATATTTATAATTGCTATTATCATTATGAATTTTATGAATATATTCATGAGAAATGTTTAAAGAAGTTGAAATATTCTTATAGTTTACGACTTTTATATCATTAAAGACAAAGTCTGTTACTCCTTTAGCGATAAGTAAGTCTTCTGCTTCTTCTTTAGTTAGAGAAATATATTTAAACTCATCATTAAGTTTTTCTTCATCACTTGCATTAGAATATTTTATTAACGTATCAACATCATACATAAAAATAGGTGTTTTAGCAAAGTCTTTAGTATAACAATTAAAATAACTATCTAGATACTTACTTACTAAAGATAAAATCTCATCATTAGATAAATATCTTAAAGGACCATTATTATCTTTTTTCTTAGTATCACTTAAAGTTAATAAGAGTCTTCTATAATCATAATAATTCTTTTTAAGATATTTATATTTTTTAATATCACTATAGATATCTATTAATTCACTTCTAATTACATCATAACTATAATCCATACTCTTCCCCCAAAACATAAAAGGATTACCTTAAGTAACCCCTAAAACTTATCAATATTAATTTTAACGTATTTGTTATCTTTTAAAGCACTACTAGCCTGTACTAGAGTTCTAATGGCATTAGCAGTTCTACCATTCTTACCGATAACTCTACCGATATCAGAGTCTGATACTAGTACTTCTATAATTATTTCCTTATCATTTTCACTAGGAAATTCTTTTACAGATACAGCATCTTCATCCTTTACGATATTTTTAATTATCTTTTCTGTTAATTCTACTAAAGTCATTATTTTGTTTCCTTTTTATCTTTAGATTCAGCAAATTTTTTCATAATACCTGCATCTTTGAATAGACTTCTAACAGTATCAGATGGTATTGCTCCATTATTTAACCATTTAAGAGCAACTTCTTCATTAATTTTAACATCTTTTTCACTACTTATAGGATTATAAGTACCTACTAATTCTAAATATTCTCCATCTCTTCTACTTCTTGAATCTGTTGCAACTATACGATAGAATGGTCTTTTCTTAGCTCCCATTCTCATTAATCTTAATTTAACTGCCATAATTATCGCTCCTTTCTTTTTACTGTTATAATTATACATAAAAAGATAAAGACTGTCAACCTTTTTTTGTTAACAGTCTTTATGAACTATTAATTATAATTAGTCTACTCAGTGGGATTATCTAGATAGTCTTCTTTTACTTCTTCATCTATTCTCTCATCAATAGTAGCATCACTATCCATTATTTCTTCCCAATCATCAACTTCATCTAAGGTATTGATACGAACTTTAGTATCTCCAACTAATTCTATACCTAGAGTTTTATCTATAGTACAGTTAATAGCATTATCAACAATCTCTGCTTTACTACAACTTGGACCACTTAAACTTCTAATGATTACTTCTTCATTTTCTGTATCAGAATTTCCTTGAACATTAATAGTTTCAGTATAGTTTTTAGTATCTTTTAAAACTTCAGTTTTAGTATCATTATCATAAGAATACCAAATATTAATATCATAACTTCCATTAATGGTAACTGCTCCATTTGAAAAAGTACCACTAAAATTATGATTAATCACCCAACAGCCAAGAATTGTATTAGGGTTATTAGTTACTTGTAATGATAAGTTATCAGTAAATTGTTTCTTACCTTTACCAATAACTGCTTTTGTTACTATTTCTTTAAAAGTTGCCATGCGTTTCCCTCCTCTAATTTAGTCTATGCTTTTATCACTAAAAAAGTACTGAATAATAGACATATAAAGAAATAATTATATCTATACAGATATTACAAATATTTTATATTTTCCAAGTTGTTTCATCATATAGTTTAAAATTGCTATTTAATGTCATTTTAATATTATTATCTATAATATAATTTTCTATTTCTTCTTTAGAAATATATGTAGTTGAATAAGTTGTATT
>CASEDN010000069.1 GCA_949286645.1 uncultured bacterium | reverse complement strand
TAAATAGCCATGTAGATCACTTAAACCTGCTATTTTCATAGTTTATGAATTAAAATATTTCTTCATCTTTATCGTCTGAGTATTCATCATCTTCTGTTTCATAATTTTCTTCGCCTACATTAATATTCATGAATTCAAGTACTTCTTTAAGGCTAAGACCCCAGTCTTTTGTAAATATAACTTCATCAATAAATGAAGAAATGTTATCAATAGACGGATAGTTGATGTTATTTACAATGAAGTTAACTACTTCATCTTTATTTTCATTACCTTTTGCTTCACAAATAAGTTCAGCATATTCTTTAGCATCGTCTTTCATATTATAATGACGATAATATCGAATACGAGAACAACGGTTTTTAATGTAGTTACTTAGATTATCTTCGTCATTTGCAGTCATAATTACTAATTTCTTAGCAGTCTTGTGCATACCATCTAAGAATGTTAGCATCTTTTGAGTACTAAAATTCTTATCTACTTCATCAAATAGAATACAAACCGGAGTATCAAATTCTTTAAAGAACTCTTCTAGATACTTTTCTTCTAACTCAGGATTAATAACAATGATAGGAAGCTTAGCTCTCTCTGCAAGAATCTTAGCTGTTACAGATTTACCTGTACCTTTATCTCCAGTAAGTAATACTCCTGTTGTGTTCTTATTACTAGAATTAAAATTCTTTAATACACGATCTACAAATAATTTATCTTTTCTTGTCTGGTAGACAGTGGGAGGAAGATTCATTTCACCGTTTAGTTCAAACTTAGTTACTCGTTCTCCCCATACTGTTTTAATTAGTAGATCGTATACTTTTCCAGGTTCAAGATCATATGCATAACCTTTTGGTAGTGGAGTAATTCTATTTCCTTGTTTAATAAATTTTGTCATAATCTGTAATAATTTAAAATTGTTTATAATACTCTACTAATTCCTTAATTACTTTATCTACTGCTTTACTACGTTCTTTAGGAGTGTCATTTCCTTCTGTAGGAGCGTATTTTTCAAGGTAGTTTGCCATTATTTCTATAAAATTAGGATATAATACTTTACCGGATTTCATTAATGGATCTAGTACTTCTATTAGTTTAGTATAATCTCTATGAGAAGAATTCTTCATAGAGATTACTTCTTGTTTCCATAGAAAATTAGAAAGTTCAAGTATTTCTTTATCTACTTTTTTCATCTTTTAGTTTCTTTATAAGCTCATCTACTTGTTTCTGGTTACGTACCAAGTAAAAAGAATAATTAGGCATATTATTTGTAATATAATATTTAAATAACTTTTCTCTTAAAGGCCAAGCTTCATTAGGAAATCCTTTACATTCTATAATAAAGTTGCTCCCTACAAAATCTGGTAGATATGTTATTGCTCTTACTGTTTTATTTTCAAATATAAACGAAGGTAATAGCATATATCTGTATTGTTCGTACTCAGCGTAAATATTAGCTTCTTTTAACTTCTTATAAGTATACGCTTCTAACTTACTTCTAAACTTAATACCATCTAACTAAGTAGGTGTGGCATTTTTTACTTTTCCTTCTTTTTTAGTTCGTTTTCTAACCATTGTTTTACCGGTCATATTTCCAAATATGATTCTTGTAAGGTTTCATAAGATTACAACTTCTAGATATACTACTTTCTGGTAAATTTTCAATTTCTGAAGCTTCTCTTAAACTATCATAACCGCATAGGAAATAACCGTCAATAGAATACTTTTTAACCTTTTTACATCTTCTTTTAGGTAAATTGTTATAAGTCATATTATAACTTTTAGTACACCACTCAAGATTATCTACACAGTTATTAGTTTTATCTTCATCTTTATGATTAATTTCCGGATAATTATTCGGATTTGGTATAAATGCTAAAGCAACTAATCTATGTAAAATAAAGGTTTTATAAATTCCATTTCTGCATAAATTAATCTGTAAATAACCATTATCCTTTTTGATAGGGGTTAATATACCATACTTCTTTGAGCGTATTCTACCCAGATCAGATACTTCATAGTTATCATAATCTTTAATTTTTTCCCATATTTCCATAAAAACAAATATTTAAGATTGTATATAGTTATAACGATAGTTTTACTTTTTTGTTATAATTTTATATATATAATCTTTAGTTTTTTCAAAGCCATTTATTTTTATAGAATCAGAGATATCTTTTGCCTTTAAGTTTTTATGTAAAAGGAAACCTTCTAATCCTGTTTTTCTACACACTTTTCTAAGATTTTTAACGCCAGCTATATCCCTATCAAAGCATACTAAAATGCGCTTAAATCGCTTCTTAAGTGCTTCTAATGCTGCATCTGATATAAACGTAGACTCTGATGATGGAGAAATTGCAGGAATACCCATCTCATGTAGACACATTACGTCTTTTAGAGATTTGGTAATGATGAGTATATCTCCTTTTTTAGGTAACTGTTCCCATCCTTGGATATCGTCTTGGGATAGATTATTTCTCCATTTTGTATATTTATCTGCAAGGGGTCTATATATTTTAAAGTTATTAAAAACTTTATAAGCATACATAGGATTAGTATCTTTATATATTCCTTTAACGATTCCATTACATAGATAATATTTAATACTACTTACGTTAAATTTCTCTAATGTTTTTTGACCTATATGATACATGGACCAATAACCCATATCAGCATAAGTCCAAGGTTGACGTACTACACCTATTACAGTTTCTCCTGTAGGTACATACTGTTTAGTAGAATCTAGTTTAGTATCGTTAGTTATTTTTAGTTTGTCTACTATATCTTGTAGAATATCATTATATTCTGTTTTACCGGTAAGTAATGATACAAACTTAACTATATTACCACATTCTCCAGTACCGTGATCTTTAAATAGTAATTGTTTAGTTCTCTTACTATAATATACTCCAAAAGAAGGGTTCTTATCCTTTCTAAATGGGCTATTATAGATTGCACCTACTTTGAATTGTCCTAAATAATGAGAATATATTTCATATTCTGTTACTTTAGATAATATCCAATCTAAAGTTAATGGTTTCTTAGGTTGTTTAACCCTTCTTTTATCATACATAATACATATCTTTAGAAGGCTATACAGGAGTCGAACCTGTTCCGCATATACTTATGTATATATGTACTACCATAATTTATTATCTCACTTAATAAATTATTTCTATACGAATAGCCCCAAGTTTTAAATGAATAATTTACAGAATCGAACTGCTTCATGACTTTGCGTAATCAACCGCATCATCCGCCTGGTACCTGTAGTCTAGCCTGCAATAGGGGAGACATCATACGCCTAGGACTTATAGCCGTTGATAATTATTGTCAGTAATTATACCTCTCCGAGTTACGCATTACTCTTCCCATTAGAGTATATTATTCATCAAAACTAAATTGTCTTGCAAGTTTTTCAATCTTGTTATTACAGGTTTTTTCATCCAAACAGGAACCTGTCTGAAAATAAATGTCGGTTTCGGTATCTGTATATTTTACAGAATAAGCTTGACCTAAACCATAAACACATTTAAATTTGGCAGTCCATAGTTTAAAGAAATGATACCTTAACATCCAAGGAGAAATGCAAGTTAATATAAGACCTTTAATTAAAGGCTCTTCAGGTTTTTTAATTTGTACTTCAACGTGAAGAGAATTAACTCTTTCTTCTTTGTAATACCCTAGATTTCTTACATCACTATATACTGTAACACCTACTCTAAAACCTAAATTTTCTAAGTAATCAATTACACGCATTACAGTATAACTACGCATAAGCATATCTTTATAACTTACATTACAGTTTTCTCCAACTGATACATGAATATTTATAATTTTTCCTTTACCTTTACCGATTGTTTTAATACGTTTTTTAAGATAAGGAAGTTCGTCTATATAACGATCATAGTTCATATCATCACCATCTATTTCATCCCATTTATATGATCGTTTGGTACTTCCAAGATTTAGATCTTGCTCAATTTCTTTTAACTGATCTAAACCTTCTTTATACATATATTTACTCTTTAATATTTCTTCTCTAGATAAACCTATCCAATTTTTATCATCTCGTTCTTCTATATCTTTCCAATCTTCATAAGCTGTAGAAAAATTAGGTACATCTCTACAATTCCCAGTAGTTTCAATCTCATCACACTCTTTATAAAAACGGTCTAAACTAGAAAATATTAATTTGTAATTCCCATTTTCTTTTTCCATTATGCTGCTAGATTTTCCATTACTATTCTTCGTTCGTTATCAGACCAATTAATAATTAACTGTTCTTTCCAATCTATTACATATGCCTTTTTTAGAGCACAACCTGCTTGAATCATACGAGTAGAAGCAATTCTACGAAAATCATATGTTTTAATAATATTACGTAATGAATTAACATAATTTACTACTTCAGAATCGTATTGAGATTCAAATGTTTCAGAATAGTTTACTTCAATAATACCACCGATAAATCGGTCAATTGTTGAAGCATCAAGTTGATTATTAGCAACATATTGTCGATTTGCACCACTACCAAACGTATTGCTTGTAGCGATAATAATACAATTAGGATTTCGATATACTGTACCGGTAGTAGTCTCAATTTCATCATTTGCTAATGCTGCATTACAAATTTGAGCCACAGCGGGGTCAAGTGAAGTAAACTCATCTAGTAGAATAATAGATGGTTTACTATAGTATTCTGCAAACTTAGTACTCTCGCGAGTAGGGTATTTATACCCTAGAAATTCGGTAGAAGAAGTACCAATACCACAGGAAATACATAAATAAGGAAGACCTAATTCCTTTGCTACTTGGCGAGTCATTGCTGATTTACCACATCCAGCACTTCCTACTAACCAGATATTCTTAATACCTGCTTCAATAGTACGTTTAATTCGAGTAGAAGTATCTGAAGAACTAAATTTAATGCCTAATTCCTGCATTATCTTTCTTTCTTCCTCAGCTTTCTTAAGTTTCTCTTCAAGTTGTTTTTTCTGAATCTGTTTTTCAATATCTTCAGAAAGAGAACGTAACTGCATACCTCTACGAGAAGTATTGTATACTTTACCGTCTTCTATGTCTTGTACTGTTACTCTATCAGTATTCTTTTTATTGTCAATCATTTTGAAAGTACTAGTAATCTGTGTACGTACTTTCTTACCTGTTTCTGAATCCTTAATTGTTGTTGTAATCGTTCCATAGAACTTATCTCCTTGCTGAATATCTTTAAGTCTTTTCTTAGATTTAGTATCAATAATATCTTCATTCCTTTGGAGATCTTTTAATTGCTCTTTAATTTGCTCTATTACTTGTTCAATAGAACCTTGATTACTAATACAAGCTGTATGAGCCTCATTATTATCAATAAACTTTGATATATCTTTTTCTACCATTACCATGATTTGAAATTATTTGATAGATTAATAATTAAGGGAGTTAGTATTTAGCTAACTCCCTTTTTTGTATAATTCCTATAAACGTATTTAAAAATACGTATCGCTTATAAGTTAGCGTAGACTATTAGAAAAAAGGAGAATTATTAAAACGGTAGGCCGTTAGAATCTTCTTCAGTTTCAGTAGTCGTATTAATCGGATCTACTACTTCTTCTTTATCTGCTACTATAGGTCTAGTAAACTTATCAATACCTAATTCTACGATTGTAGAATCTTCTTTACTTATTGTCATCGGTTCGATAAATGTATACTTTGCATAAGTAGGTAGAGTAGTATAACCTTTATTATTATATACAATTTTAACTCGTAATAACTTAGTCTTATCTGCTTTATTTAAGTAATCAGAAATTTCCTTAGCCCAACCTTCAAAAGTAGTACTATTAAAAATAAGTTCTTCATCCTTATAAAAACATAATAGAATTTGCATCATACGAGAAAACTGATTGTCTTCCTTTTTCTGAACATCTTCTACAGTCATATTTCCAAATTGAGTGGGCTTCCATTCAGTTTGAATAAGAGTAGCTCCATCTTTTTCAAATACTATTTCAAGGAATAAATTTCCTTGAGGAGATGTGGTTACTCTAGCACTTCTAAGCGCTACATTTTCTTGAATACCTGCAGGAATGTATTTTATATCGTTCTTTGTAATCTGTTGAGCTCTTTCCTTACTATACATATCTATATTTTTTTTAAATTATTCTGGTAAAAATATCTTAGTCATATCTACAGTAATATGATTATTTTCATCACTTGTAGCTACAACTATGTTCTTTCCTCGTAAATGTTCAGCTCGTGCTTCTCGAATAGTATTTTCTCCGCCTTCAAATGAAACGTGTGTTTCATTCTTCTTACGGTATACATATCCAATCGCATCTGCTTCTCCACATAGTATATCACCTAGCTTTCCAGTTAAGTCTATAGTCATTTCTGACATTTCTTGACCATCTACTGTTACTTGTCGATCTTTAACATGAGCGATAATTATTAAAGTATCGCTTAAATCACGAAAAAGATCTATTACTTTACGTACTGCAGTTCTTAACCACATGTATCCAGAACCGTTGGGTAATGCCCTTATATCAGTACCTGTATAATTTTTACCTTGAGGGGATGCTTTGTAGAGTTTTATTGCATAACTCATACACATTTCTTCAAGTCTAGTAGCGTTATCAATCGTAATATACTTATATGGATAGTGCCCTAATTCCTTAATCTTTTCGCGCAGAGCATTAGCAATTTCTGCAAAATCGTTTATATTTCTTGCTTGTATTACTAATGCAGAGAGTGCTTGATAACCATTCTCTAGATCAATAATAAGATTATTGTCTAAAGCAGCCATAAGTGTTGATTTACCTGATTTAGGCTTGCCGAAAAGAATTAAAAGTTTAGGATTATTTACCTTAGGAATGCTTTTTTCAGTTGGTAGTATTAACATATTAATTGATTTACTACCTTATTTTTAAAAAGATATGTTAGTATTTGAGAGTATAAGTTATAGTATGTTAATAAGGTAAAGATTATAGATTAAGTTCAATGTTATTAATTGTAATTATAAAGTTATTAATAATCTTGCGATCCTTTTCTCGCATATTGTTCAGAGTGTAATATATATCATTCTTAGGAATAATATTATGACCAATCTGAATAAAATTCTGATATTCTTTTATAGGAGTACCATCTGTAAGCTTAAAGTCGTAAAGCTTCTTATAACCATACTTTTGCTTATAATAGTCATCTAACTTCTTCATAGCAAGCTCAAAGTCTGTTGCAATATTATAGTTCTTCGGATTATTAAAGAACGGGCAATAACGACATTCTCTGTACTTTGCAACATCACACTTTGAATAATAATTAGCACCAAACAAAATACTGTTATTCGGTCCAATATATTGATAACTATTATCTGTTTCTTTTGAGTCGATACCATCAATAGTTAATTCAGGGTACGACATAAGTAAACGTTTTAATAAATAATTTTTATAAATACCTTTAGAATCTACTTTCTTGTTTGGTAGAGTTATTGTAAAAGTTTCCATAAATTCAGCCTTAAATATTGTTAATACTACTTTCTACCTGCTTAGTAGCATTAGCTGAATCTGACTCTATTAAATTTCCATATTTAAGATCGTTCTCGAAGGCTAATATACATGGTTCTCCAGCATCTCTTACTTTTAGAAAATGCATATATACTTTGTTTTTTACAGGTAAACGTCTTACTCCGTAACTACTTAAATTCTGTAATTCAGGTCGATTAATGACTATTACATAATCACTTGCATGAAATAATGCATCAGATGCAGCTAAATCACTTCTTAGTGGATAATGCATAGCAGGATTATTAATCCTTTCAGGTTGCTCAATATTTCGATTCATCTGTGAAAGCTGTATAATACTAGTTTTAGGTAACTTCTTTTTTCGTATAAACATCTTCTGTAAATCAACTATTGTTCCTCTTTCTGTTTCTCCTTCAACTAATAAAGTATGGTCTAATATTACTATTAACCACCAGTCTTCAGAGAATTTATTACGGAAAAAATCTATAGTATTTTCGATTTCTGGTACAGTACAAGGAGTATCTATATAGAAAATAGGATAATCCATAAGTTTCTTAGCTTCTTCTTGTACTTTATTAAAAGTATTATCATCAATACTGTAAGAAGAACTATATAATTCCGAGGTAGTCTTCCTTAATCGATAACTTAGTTTTCTAGTAACAGAACGAAAACTAACCATCTCAAACGAAAAATCTAAGATTGCAACCTTTTCTGTAGGATTTAAATCAATTAAATCACTTTCAACCATATTAGCAACTGCACTTTTGCCGGTACCTGATACGCCAGCAATAGTAACAATCATATTAGGTTCTATACCTCCACAACAAACTCGATTGAATTTATTCCATCTTGTTTTAAGAGGTACTATAGTATGGTCTTTTCTAGCTCTAATATAATC
>CASEDN010000068.1 GCA_949286645.1 uncultured bacterium | reverse complement strand
TTCTAGAGAATAGTTTTCTCCTTTACCACCATCGAAAGCAACTCCATCTTTGAATCCTTCAAAGTCAATAACTGCAACATCGCCATTTTCAACTTTACCATTTTCATCTTTATTAACTAATTCTTCATATCTTTCTAATAGATGACCTAACTCATGATCTATTTCTTCTTTAGTTACTTTAACTTCATTAGGTTTAACTCCTAAACCTCTATATTTGCTAATCTTAACTTCTGGTTTAGTTATAATTTTAAATGTAAAAGTAACACTCTTTTCGTCTAAACTCTTTAAATTAGGTTCAGGTTCAACTACTGGTACTAAGTCATTTTCTTTTAAAGTTTTAGTATAAGCATCTTGAATTACTAAGTCAGCAGCATCTAGTAAATAATCTTGTCCAAATTTCTTATCATAGATATTCTTAGGACATTTACCTTTTCTAAAACCGTCTACTTCAACTTTTTTAACTCTTTCATTAAAAGCCTTATCAACAGCATCAGTCCATTCTTTTCCTTCTACTTTTATTTCAATATTATGATAATTTTTCTTATCTGTTTCTTTTTTAGTTTCTTTCTTTTCCATATTTCTTCCTCCAATACGTCTCTTATTATATCTGATTAAGTCTAGTTTTTCAACAATAAATTCCTAACTTTTCTATAAATATGTAAAAAATTGCCAGAGACTTCTAAAGTTCTCTGGTCTCGGATTATAACATCATTTTATAAACATTGCATCTCCAAAAGAGAAGAATCTATATTTTTCTTTAACTGCTACATTATAAGCATTTAAAATGTTTTCTTTCCCTGCTATAGCAGAGACTAACATGATTAAGGTTGATTTAGGTAAATGAAAATTAGTAATAAGTCCATCGATACTTTTAACCTCTTTTCCTGGATAGATAAAGATATCTGTAAAACCATGGTCTTCTTTGAACTCTCCAAACTTCTCATAAACTGTCTCTAATGTTCTAGTAGATGTTGTGCCAACTGCAATAATTCTTTTACCATTTTCTCTTGTTTTATTAAGGATATCTGCAACGCTCTTACTTAATGAATAAAACTCACTATGCATTTTATGTTTTGTAACATCTTCTACTTTAACAGGTCTAAAAGTACCAAGTCCTACATGAAGAGTAAGATATACGATATTTATACCTTTCTCTTTTATTCTTGCAAGTAACTCTTCTGTAAAATGTAACCCTGCAGTAGGAGCAGCAGCACTACCTACTTCTTTAGCATACACTGTCTGATATCTATCTTTATCTTCTAGTTTTTCATGAATATATGGAGGTAGTGGCATAGTACCAAGTTTATCTAATAATTCATAGAATATTCCATCATAACTCGCATTAAACACTCTAATACCTTCATCTTTAACTTCTGTACAAGTTAATTTTAATAACCCATCACCAAAAGATACAACATCTCCTACATGAATACGTCTAGCGGGCTTAACTAAACACTCCCAAGTATCCCCTTCTTTATTTTTTAATAATAACGCTTCGATAACTGCTTTAGTACTTATCTTTTCACCTATTAATCTAGCAGGTAAGACTTTAGTATCATTTAATACTAAAGTATCCCCTTTATTAAGATAATCTATAATATCATAAAAATGTTTATGAACTAGCTCCCCATTTTTCTTATCAAGTACCATAAGTCTTGAAGCATCTCTTTGTTTAATTGGTGTTTGAGCGATTAATTCTTCAGGCAAATAATAATCAAATTCTTCTAATTTCATGAGTATCACCCCTATCAAAACTTGCATTTTCTACATAGCCTATTTTTTCTCTTATCTCTTTACTAGTCTTATTAGTAAAGTCATCTAATATTTCATCATCTTTTCCTTGATAATAATCTAAGTAACTGCTTTTTTCATATAAACTATCTACTTTTTCAGCGATTATATTTATTATTTTAGGTGATATTTTAGCATTAACAAAATTTTCTAGTTCATCACTATCATAATCACTTAAGTAAAAACCTAAAAAAGAAAGTCCCTTAAGAGTATAAGAATCATAATTAGTTATTTTATTTAAAAATGATATTAAACCTAATAAACTAAGATATTCTGTATGTTTAGATTTCTTTTGTTTTAAATATAGTTCATTTGCTTTAAGGACAATATCTTGTCTAGTATAATCAAAACTCTTACTTTTTTCTAAATTATCTAACCAAAAAGGTAATAATTCTTTGTTGTAGGTATTAACTTGTAACTCTCTTTCCAAAATACTGATTAATTCATTATACATCTAAATCAACTCCAAAAAGTCCTCCTTGATAATTTATATTAAGTTCTTTATAAGCTTTTTCTGTAACCATTCTACCTCGACTTGTTCTTTTTAGATATCCCTCTTGTAATAGATATGGTTCTATAACATCTTCTATTGTAGATGTTTCTTCTCCTATTGATGATGCTAGAGCATCTATTCCAACAGGACCTCCATTAAATCTTTCAATAATTGCTTTTAATAATTGATGGTCAGTCTCATCAAGTCCACTCTTACCTACCTTTAATCTTTCTAAAGCTTTATTCATAACATCTAAATCAATAGATTCTTTTTTATCTACTAAAGCAAAGTCTCTAACTCTTTTAAAGAGACGGTTGGCAATTCTTGGAGTTCCTCTACTTCTTTTAGCAAGTTCAATTGCAGCATCATCATCTATAGGCATCTCTAAAACTCTACTTGTTCTTTTAATAATTTCTGTTAATTCTTCTGTTGTATAGAATTTTAATTTAGAAATAATACCAAAACGGTCTCTAAGCGGTGCTGATAAATCTCCTGCTCTTGTTGTTGCCCCAACAAGCGTAAATGGTGGTAAATCTATTTTAATACTACGAGAACTTCCTTCTCCACCGATTATTATATCTAAAGTAAAGTCTTCCATAGCAGGATATAGTATTTCTTCTATAAATCTTGGCATTCTATGTATCTCATCTATAAATAAGACATCTCCTGGTTCTAAAGTTGATAGTATCGCTGCTAAATCTCCACTTTTCTCAATTGATGGACCACTAGCAGTTTTAATATTAACACCAAGTTCTCTTGCAATAATAAAGGCAAGAGTTGTTTTACCTAATCCTGGAGGACCATATAATAAAACATGATCTAATACTTCTCCTCTAATCTTACTAGCTTCTATAAAGACTCTAATATTTTCTTTAACTTCACTTTGTCCTAGATATTCATCTAAGACTTCAGGTCTAATAGTATTATCTACTACACCATCATCAACTAACTCTTCACCTGTTACAATTCTTTCCATTTAAACACCTACTTTAATAATAATTTTAAGGCTTCTTTTATTTGGTCTTCTATACTTAATGAATTATCTACTTTTAGTATTATGCTCTTAATCTCTTTATCTTTATAACCAAGTCCCAGTAATGCTTCTCTTAACTCTTCAATTGTATCTTTAATCATCTCATCTCCACTACTTAAATCATCAAGTTTTCCTTTTAAGTCAAGAATCATTTGTTTAGCAAGTTTTTCACCTATCTTAGGGAATTTCTTTAAATAAAGGATATTTTCTCTATTAATAGCATCACTAATACCATTAATTGAACCAGTAGCGATAATAGGTAGAGCCATTTTAGGTCCAAGTCCTTTAACACCAATAAGTTTTAAGAATAGATCTTTTTCTTCTTTAGTTTTAAAACCAAACAAACTATGTTCATCTTCTTTTATTTGTTGATATAAATAGACTTTATAGTCTTTTCCTTCTTCAAAGGCAAAAGGATTAGGAGTATTAATAAGATAACCTATTCCATTATTTTCTAAGACGATAGCATTAGACATAACTTCTGTTACTTTACCTATAATATAACTATACATCTTAATCTTCCTTCATATTATGATGAACATCCTGTACATCATCTATATCTTCTAAAGCCTCTATTAGATTATATACCTTTTCTTTTGTTTCATTATCAAGCTCTACTTCATTATTAGGAACAAATGTAACTTCACTAGTTAAGAATTCTGCTACACCGATATTAGATAAAGCATCTTTTACAGCGATAAACTTGTCACTAGGTGTTGTGATTAAGTATGTATCTCCATTATTTTCTATATCTAGTGCTCCTGCATCTAGAGCAGTTAACATTACTTCATCTTCGTCATAGTCACTAGGTATTTCTATAATTCCTTTACGTTCAAAAATATAACTAACAGAACCATCAGTACCTAAATTACCTCCTCGTTTAGAAAAAGTACTACGTACCATTGATGCAGTTCTATTACGATTATCAGTAAGACAATCTACCATAATTGCAACTCCTGCTGGTCCATAACCTTCATATCTTATACTTTCATAATTTTCACCATTACCGGCCCCTTTAGCCTTATCAATAGCTTTCTGTATATTATCTTTAGGCATATTAGCAGCTTTAGCTTTCTCAACTACAAGTCTAAGTGCTGCATTACTATCTGGATCTGGCGCTCCACTCTTAGCAGCAACATATATTTCTTTAGCAAGTTTTTGAAATACTTTACCACGTGCTGCATCTATTAATCCTTTCTTTCTATGAATAGTAGCCCATTTTGAATGTCCACTCATGTTATTACCTCCCTTTCTTTCTTCACGATAATAACACAAATATATCATTTATTCTAGATTTAACTTAAAAATAATGATATATTACTAATAGGTGAGTCTAATGGAAAAATATATTAAAAACGGGAATAAAAAAATTAAGTTTAAAACAGTTACTAAATTTAAAGATAGAATAAAAGGCTTTAGGTTTTATCTTTACCCTATTAAAGAAGGTTTATGTTATCCTAAAAAGAAAATGATTAATACTTATTTTGTATGTCAAAAACTAGATATAGTTGTTGCTGATAAAAATAATAATATTTTAGCCATATATCCTAGTATTAAAACAGAAAACTTTATAAGGCCAAGATTTAAAGCTTATTATATATATTTATTACCTGAAGGAAGTTCTAAAGGGCATGAAAATTATGAAAAAATAATAATAATGACAAAAGAAAATAAATAATCATACGTTT
>CASEDN010000067.1 GCA_949286645.1 uncultured bacterium | reverse complement strand
TGTGCTGCTTGTGTTAACATAAGATTAGAGAATAAAAGATATTAACTTGGGCGAGACTAATATAGATGGAGGAGTACTTTATGAAAAGATTATTATTAGAAACAAGTTTTAGTAAGATATATATGATAGTAATGATATTAATAACACTCTTAGTAGTAGGAGGATATTTTTCTTATGCCATGTTTACAGTAAGTAAGGAAAAGAGTAATGCCATAAGTATAGTAACAGGTAACTTAACCTATAAACTAGAAGTAGATGGAGAAGAGACTAATACTCTAACAGTAGATAGTAATACAGTTAAAGATTTTACTGTTACATTAAGTAATCCAAATAATAGAGTAGCAAGGTTTAATTTCTATTATGAAGGTGAATTAGACTCTTACACTAAAGTGGGGTATATAGTAGAAGAAGAAGTAAATATTCCACCGGATAAAAAAGGAATAAATCTAGAAAAAAATAATACATTGGGTTCTAGTAATATATATAAAATTAGAGTAATAAATAATTCAGAAAATAGTACAACAATTAATTTAGGAGTAGAAGTAGGATTAGATTATAATGATTTAGAATTACCAAGTAATGGAAATTTATTAGAAGAAATAACTACTAAAGGGGAAGTAGGAACAGTTGTCTTAGATGATATAAGTAAAGATAGTATATATAATGATGGTGAAAATACTTTTATAACAGGGAAATATCCAAATAACTATATCTGGTATAGTGGTAAATTATGGAGAGCAGTATCGGTAGATACAAACGACAATAGTGTAAAGCTAGTGACTCAGTGGAATATGAGTGCAATCCCTTATTGTGATGGTAATAGTAGTGCTTTTGAAGGAAGTTATATAAAAGAGTGGTTAAATGATACTTCTGTAGATGGATTTCTATATAATTTAAGAGAGCCTGAAAACTTTATAAAGATGGATAGTGAATGGAATGCAACCATGATGACGACAACAGATAAACCACCTAAAACAACAATGGTAACATCTCCGGTAGGTCTTCTAAATCTATATGAATTTACGATGAGTTATAGAGGTACTACATCTGAAAATGGTTATTTGAATAATACAGGTTTATATTACTTTCTAACACCAGCTTCTTCAACTTCTATATATGTTTTTAATATTGATGACTATCAGGAATTAAGTATAAGTAGTACAACAACAGGAATTCGCCCTTCAGTTAATTTAAAGCCAGGGATTATGACAGTAGATGGAAGGGGAACAGAAGATGATCCTTATCGTTTAGAAGGAGATAATGATAGTAATTTATCGGGAACACTACTTAATACACGATATAGTGGAGAATATATAAGTTTTGGAACAGGAGAAAACAATCTATATCGTATAGTAAGCCATGAAAATGGAAGTGGTACCAAAATAACCAGTGCTGAGCCCTTAAAAAAAGATGGAGCCTTTGTCACTATCGATTTTGGAGATGATAATGTATTTTCTAGTAGTAATTCAATAGGAACATTTTTGAATAATGATTATTTAAATCCAAGTAATGGATATCTAACAAGCGATCAAATTAATATGATAGAAGATAATACTACTTGGTATCTAGGAGGAACGACGAATTATGGTTGGACTCAAAGTTATCGCATAACTAAATACACTTCTGCTACAAGCAATACATTAACAAGTAGTAGAACAAATGCTAAAGTAGGATTATTAAGATTGGGAGAACTTTTAGCAGCTCAAGGAAATGTAAATGACAATAATTCCGCATATTGGCTTTTGACACCAGTATTAGGTCCATCATTATATCATAATTATGTTCATTTTTCTCGACAGAGCTCATACCTTGGAGCAATACTATCTTCTACAAGTGGACTTGGAATAAAACCTTCTTTTAACCTAAAAAATAATGTCGTAATAGAATCAGGGAGCGGTACAAAAAATTTACCATTCAAATTATCAGTAAAATAAAATTTTAACGTCATTATCTTGACGTTTTTTCTTTGCTTTTTATATAATCTATATAGAAAGAAGGTATTTTATGTTAATAATTGGTTCACATGTGGGATATAAAAAAGATTCTGGTTTAAGGGGGAGTGTTGAAGAAGCTTTAAGTTATAAAGCAAATACTTTTATGTTTTATACAGGAGCTCCTCAAAATACTATTAGAAGTAGTATAGATTTAGACAATGTAAAAAAAGCTAAATCTATCATGAAAGATAACGGTATTGATGAGAATAATGTTATAGTTCATGCACCTTATATTATCAACCTTGCTAATGGAGATCCTAATAAATATGATTTTTCGTGTAATTTTTTAAGCGAGGAGTTAAAACGTGTCCATACCTTTGGTATAAAATATTTGGTATTACATCCAGGAAGTCATGTAGGTCAAGGCGTAGAAGTAGGAATTTATAATATTATTAAAGCTCTTAATCATGTCT